>JAEZJA010000081.1 GCA_023415895.1 Bacillota bacterium | reverse complement strand
GCCACGGCGTTATACCGTTCCTGCCAGCGGTAAATATGCTGGACATCTCCCAGCCAATGCAGAATATTTTCGCGGCTGAGTCCCTTTCGCGTTAAGAAGGTTAGATACCGCTCGGCATCGACGGGAGGGAGCGTCATCAAAATGGGCTGGATACCGTGCTGGCGCACGGTGTGGATCATGTCGTAAAGCTGGGTTGTAAACAGTGTGAGCGGCGTTTTTGGCTGATGATCGTCATCCGGACGGGCGGCAACCTCATCCCAGCGGTAATCGCAGTCGTTGCCCCCGAATTCGATTAGGGCGGCCTGACAGTCGAGCGGCGTTTGTAGGTCGCGCTTGAGAATTTCCATGCCCTTCGTGACGGTACATCCCATACGTGACCGGTTGTTGAGTGTCAGACCCAGCCGGAGGGATACATTTTCTGCACTGCTGTGCTCGAGCAATGTATATTTATCCCTCTGCTCATCATAGACAACGCCCTTCATAACGCTGTCACCCCAGACCGTTATTCCGATAGTCTCCACGCCATGTCACCTCTCAACAGTATATCTAGTTTCAATTACCATATTACATTGTACAATATAATTTGTCAAATGATTAGCGCAAAAGCTTGAAACTTTTTTCACGCTATGTTATACTACAAACACTAGTATTGCCCTATTGAGGGCGTTTATCATTCAAATGTGAATTACCTGCAAGCAAACCGCCGATATGAGGTGAAAGTTTGAAAGAGTTATCTTTTAAACGGCAACCTGCGGGAAGGGAATGGTCATAAATATGGAGGAACCCTCTGTGGAGCTGGAGCGATGGATTGCTTCGGCGGAGGATTACGATCCGTTATCCTGGGAGCGTCTGCCTGAGCTCGAACTGTATATGGATCAGGTTATTACTTTTATGAATCGTCAGCTAGAGCCCATTGTCACGGACACCGAAAAGGTACTTACCCCGAGCATGATCAACAATTATGTGAAAGATGGCGTGCTTCCGCGCCCGGTCAAGAAGCGCTATTCCAAAGAGCACTTGGCGATGCTGATGGGGATTTGTTCGCTCAAATCGGTGCTGTCTTTGCCCCAGATCAATACGCTGCTCAGCGAAATGACCAAAGACGGAAAGATCAGTGAGCAATACGCCAGCTTTACGGGAATCTACAGCAATTCCATCCGAGACGTGGCCGGCCGGCTGCGCACCATCCCTTGCGAGGACAAGGCCGTTTTGTACCAGTTAGCGCTGCAGCTCGCACTGGAGGCCAATGCGCGGCATATTGCGGCATCACGCATTCTGAGCAGTCTGTCGGATGTTGACGAGCCGCCGCTCGAAAAAGAAGACGCGCCTGAAAAACCGGAAAAAGAGAAAAAAGAGAAAAAGTCCAAAAAGGGCTGATTTGATGAAGACAAAAAGCGAGAGGCCGTAGTTTGCGGCCTCTCGCTTTTTGGCGCGGTTTGGACGGGGTCTTGTCATTCAATTATATCCGTTATTGCGCGAACAGCGGCGTGGACAGATAGCGATCGCCGGTGTCGGGCAGCAGCACCACAATGGTTTTGCCGTCGTTTTCGGGACGCTTCGCGAGCTGGATAGCTGCCCAGGCGGCCGCACCCGAAGAGATACCGATCAAAATGCCTTCGCTTCGTGCAATTTCCCGACCCACGGCAAAGGCGTCCTCATTATTGACACGCGCAATCTCATCATAGACGGTTGTATTGAGAACTGAGGGAACGAATCCCGCCCCAATACCCTGGATTTTATGCGGCCCGCTGCGTCCTTCGGATAAAACAGGAGAATCGGCGGGCTCCACAGCGACCACCCGAATGTGGGAATTTTGCTCCTTGAGGTACTCGCCCACTCCCGTGATGGTTCCACCCGTTCCAACACCCGCGACAAAAATATCAACTTTTCCATCCGTCTGCCGCCAGATCTCGGGTCCGGTCGTAGCCTTGTGCACCGCGGGGTTGGAGGGATTGTCAAACTGACCGGGGACAAAGCTGTTGGGAGTGGATCGGGCCAGCTCCTCTGCCTTGGCAATGGCCCCCTTCATGCCCAACGAGCCGTCGGTGAGAACAAGTTCGGCACCGTAGGCTTTGAGCAAATTACGGCGTTCCACACTCATGGTTTCGGGCATGGTGAGAAGGATACGATAACCTTTGGAGGCAGCGACCGCGGCTAGACCGATGCCGGTGTTGCCGCTGGTGGGTTCAATAATGACCGAACCGGGGCGGAGCAGCCCTTTTTTCTCGGCATCCTCGATCATGGCATTCGCAATGCGATCCTTTACGCTGCCCGCCGGGTTAAAATACTCGAGCTTTGCGACGATTCTCGCCCTCAGCGCATAATGTTCTTCAATATGGGTGAGCTGCAGCATGGGCGTGTTTCCGATCAGTTCAGAGAAGCTTTTATTAATTTCAGACATGTCAGCACAGCCTTTCTAATTCATTTGTGCAAGGAATGCAGTGGCGGGCAACATCGCTCATGCCCGCGCTCATGATCAAAATATAGTTTAACACGTAAGCAGGAGATGCATTCGCTCATGTCGCTTCCTCCTTAATCCTATAATTCACAGTAAAATACTATGATATAAGTATATGCCTTTCCACCAGGAATTGTCAAGAGGAATTTTCACCATCAGATGCAGAAATCATCGCCGTCGTTCGTTTCGCATGAAGAAACCAGATCCTGCAGCGTGACCCCATCCACATACTCACGGATAACCTTATCAAGTCCCTCCCAAAAAGCCAGGGTTGTGCAGCATTCCCGCCGCTCGCAGGTATTGTTGTCCGTATCCAGACAGGCAACGGGTGCTAAGCTGCCTTCCATGGCACGCAGGATCTGTCCTGCCGTGTAGTGATCGGGGGTTTTGGCAAGCTGATAGCCACCCTGCGCTCCCCGACTGCTCAAAAGCAGGCCGGTGGCGGTCAAATGCGATACAATTTGTTCGAGGTATTTGACGGAGATGCCCTGATGCTGGGAGATATCCTTAAGGGATACCCATTCGCCGGACCTCCGGCGGGCGATTTCAATCATCATGCGCAGGGCGTAACGTCCTTTTGAGGAAATTTTCAAAGTCGATCAGCTCCTGAGTCAAAAATAGTTTTCTATGGCCCAAAACGGCACCAATTGTTCAGCAGGTGACAGAGGTTGTCCCTATCCATAGGATTCGGTTGCCTGCTGTGAGTATTATACCACAGCAGGGCGGACAGGCAAAGCGCAAAGTCTCTCAAAAGTTACTCTAAGGAAAGGGATGGGAAAAGACAAGATTGGCCCTGTAAAAACCGGTCGATAGCAGAAAAGCGCTATGAATAACCATGTATGAAGGGAGGAGAATACCTGTGGCGATTAAGACAGCACTTGACAAAAGTGTAAAGCCCAAACAATAGCAGCAGTTTTGAAAGGATGAGTATGTATGAATATGAAACAATGGCTGAGCCATTTGGCAGCCGATAAAAAACCCCTGCCGATTTTATCCTTTCCGTCAGTTCAGTTGCTTGATGTGAGCGTATATCAGCTGACCCACAGTGCCGAACTGCAGGCGCAAGGTATGAAGCGCATTGCCGAGCGCACCAATGCCGCCGCTGCGGTGAGCATGATGGATCTTTGGGTAGAAGCCGAGGCCTTCGGCTGTCACATCTAGGCTTTAGAGCTACAATTCATCCTGTACCTGCGCCTGTCTGCGATAAATGCTGGCCGAACAGCCTTTATAACGCCGGAATTGCTTGACAAAATAACTTAAGTCATTAAAACCACAGGAGAGGGCGATGTCCGTAACCGGCTCGCAGGTGGTCAGCAGCTGCTCGGCGGCACACTCGATGCGGTAATAATTCAGATAATCCACGGGAGTGCGGCCTGTCACCTGCCGAAACATGCGGCAGAAATACTTGGGCGAAAGTCCGGCTTCCATCGCGAGGTCTTCGAGCGTCAACGTTGCAGCGTAATCCAAACGGATACGTTGCAGCGTTTTTTTAATTTGCAGCACTTTTTTTGCCAGTTTGCGGTCGGTTTGATCGGCACCATATTTTTTGAGCCGCAACACCTCTCCCATCCATTCGTACAGCAACCCTGTCACCGTCCACTCGTAGCCGGTGGATTGCTTCTCCGCTGCTTCAAATACACGTCCCATCAGCAGGGAAAGCTCACTTCCCGCCGGATAGAGGGTGTCAAAAAGCACCGCCTGGGTCATAACCGTCATGGATGAGGAGCGCAGCATTGGACCAGTCTGCACGAAGTGCTGAAAATCAAACACAAGGCATTGGTAAACGCATTCATGCGGAATCCCGCCATGAATGATACCGCTGTTGACAAGAGCAACATCTCCTTCTTGGAGACAAAGGAACTTTCCATCCAGTGACAGCTCCAGGCTCCCCTGTAAAATCCGAATAAACTCCAACTCCATATGCCAATGAAAGGGCATCGCATACCGGGGGTGGCGGGAACTCACATGGTGCAGTTCAATGGGAAAATCGAAGGTGCCGCGCACCTTGTTTTCGTGATAGGCAAAACAATTCATGGCGGTCTCCTAGAAGTGAATATATTACCATACAAAGTGATTATACACCTTGTGGAGGCAAAATAGCAAGATTATACTTTAAGTGAGTATACAAGGCGGCAAGGAGGATTTTTGGCTTATGCAAATCGATAGAACAGAGGAACTAAAGCAGTGCAAAGACCAGATTTGTGATGTGTGTCACAAGATGTGGCAGTTGGGCTGGGTGGCCGCCAACGACGGCAATGTCAGTGCCAGACTGTCGGACGACACCATTCTGGCGACCCCTACGGGGATGAGCAAATCGTTTATCACGCCCGAGAAGCTGATTCGAATTGATCGGCAGGGACATGTGCTGGAGGCTGCCGAAGGGCTTCGCCCCTCCAGTGAGATCAAGATGCACCTGCGCTGTTATGACAAAAGACCGGATGTATTCAGCGTGATTCATGCCCATCCGCCCGGCGCCACGGGCTTTGCGGTGGCTCACCGCGCCATGGACATGTATAACATGATTGAGGATGTGGCGGTGATCGGCGCTGTTCCACTGACTCCTTACGGTACCCCGTCCACTACGGAGGTACCCGATGCCATCGAGCCCTATCTGGACGAACACGATGTCATGCTGTTGGAAAATCACGGTGCATTGGCCGTGGGAAGCGATGTGGTCACCGCTTTTTACCGCATGGAGAGTCTGGAGCTTTGGGCGAAGATCACCATCAACGCCATCATTTTGGGAGGCAGCTTTGATATCAGCCGTGAAAATATTCAGAAACTGATCAATCTGCGTGACTATTATCAGGTTACCGGCCGCCATCCGGGCTATCGGAAGTATCCCAATACAAGAACACAAGACCCCACCGACCGGTAAGAATGTCGCGAAAGGAGGGGATGACTTGATCGATCAATCCAGAAAACAAGCGACTGTGCTCGCCTTTGATTTCGGTGCGTCGAGCGGACGGGGGATCCGCGCCGTTTACTCCGACAAGCGTCTGAGTCTTTTTGAAGTACATCGGTTTGAGAATACACCGGTGGAGGAAAACGGGCATTTATGCTTGGATTTTGACACTCTGCTGGGAGAAGTGAAGCAGGCGTTATCTCTGGCGGGCGAGGTCGACAGCATCGGGTTTGACACCTGGGGTGTGGATTTTGGTTTGCTGGACCGGGAGGGCCGACTGCTGGGCAAGCCGGTGCATTATCGCGACGCGCGCACAGACGGGATCGTACCAAAAGCGCTGTCACGGATGTCGGCGGATGCCCTCTATGCCGCAACGGGCAATCAGATTATGGCGATCAACACCCTTTTTCAGCTGCTTTGCGTTCAAGAACAACAGCCTGAGCTTTGGCAAAAGGCACACACCATGCTGCTGATGCCCGATCTGTTCGGTTATGCACTCTGCGGGGAAATGGCCTGTGAACGCACCATTGCCTCCACAACCCAGTTGTTTGACCCCACGCAAAGGGCGTGGAGCGAGGCGGTGATGGATACCTTCTCCATCCCCCAAAGCCGCATGGCACCCTTGGTGTCAAGCGGTCATGTGCTGGGCCGATGCGGCAATGCTGCCGTAATTTCGGTAGCCGGACATGATACTCAATGTGCCGTGGCGGCGATACCCTGCAACGAAACAGAGGTGGCCTTTCTCTCCTGCGGCACTTGGTCGCTGCTGGGATGCGAGCTCGAGGCCCCGATTCTGACGCCGGAAAGCCGCGCTGCCTGTCTTTCCAACGAGCTCGGCGCCAATGGCAGAATCAACTATCTCAAAAACATCATCGGCCTATGGCTGATTCAGGAGAGCCGGAGGCAATGGCGGCGGGAAGGTCAGGACTATTCCTATGCCCAGCTCGAACAGCTGGCACTGGAGGCAGAACCCTTTGCGTGTTTCATTGACCCGGACGATCCGCAGCTTACACCTCCCGGCGATCTGCCCGGCCGTATCCGGGAGATTTGCAGACTTAGCGGGCAGCCAATCCCCGAGTCGGTGGGAAGCGTGATGCGCTGCATTTACGAAAGTCTCGCTCTGAAGTATTGTCTGGCCTTGCGGCAGCTGCAAACCCTCACAGGCAAACAATTTACTGCCTTGCATCTGCTGGGCGGGGGGGCGAAGGATCGCTTGCTCTGCCAAATGACGGCGGACAGTCTGGGCATTCCGGTGATCGCCGGTCCGGTCGAGGCAACGGCAATCGGGAATGTCCTCATTCAGCTGGTGGCGCTGGGGGCGCTTCCCGACATTGCTGCCGGGCGGGAGCTGGTGCAGACGATGGGGCTGACCGCAACATATATGCCGAAAAGCACGAGCGAATGGAGCCGTGCATTTGCTATTTACAGGAGGTATGTGAAATGAATCCACCCAAAATTGGAATCCGACCAGTTATTGACGGCCGCTGGGGCGGAGTGCGCGAAAACCTGGAAGCTCAGACGATGGGCATGGCCAATGCCGCGGCCGAGTTGATCACCTCCAGCCTTCGTTATCCCGATGGCAGCCCGGTGCAATGTGTGATCAGTACGACCACGATCGGGGGCGGAGCCGAGGCGGCACAGTGCGAACGGCAATTTGATGCCGAAAATGTGGTTGCCACCCTTTCGGTAACTCCCTGCTGGTGCTACGGCTCGGAAACGTTCGACCAGAACCCCAACACCATTAAGGCAGTTTGGGGCTTTAACGGCACTGAACGGCCGGGCGCGGTCTATCTGGCGGCGGTTATGGCCGCTCACGCCCAAAAGGGCATTCCCGCCTTTGCCATCTATGGCCGGGACGTACAGGATTCCGATAACCGCTCAATTCCTATGGATGTAGCGGAGAAAATTCTGCGGTTTGCCAAATGCGCGGTGGCTGTGGGTTGGATGAAAAACAAATCCTATGTCAATCTCGGCGGCGTGGCCATGGGCATTGCAGGAAGCTACTGCGACGCGAATGTATTCCAACAGTATTTTGGCATGCGCCCCGAATGGGTGGACATGACCGAGATCCTGCGGCGCATTACCTTGCAGATCTATGACTCTGAGGAGTACGAGAAGGCACTCGGCTGGGTGAAAGCCAACTGCAAGGAGGGCTTTGACTGCAACAAAGGCAAGACTCTGCCGCCGGTTATCACCAAATCCAAGGTTATTCCCGCCGATTCCGATTGGGAATTCATCACCAAGATGACGCTGGTTATCCGGGACATCCTCTACGGCAATCCCAAGCTGGATGCACTGGGGTGGCATGAGGAGGCGCTGGGCAAAAATGCGGTAGCCGGAGGCTTTCAGGGTCAGCGCAACTGGACGGACTGGCTTCCCAATGCCGACTTTACCGAGGCGATTATGGCCGCAACCTTTGACTGGAACGGCCCCAAGATGCCCACTCCCTTTGCAACAGAAAATGATACTCTCAATGGTATCTCCATGCTCTTAGGCACACTGGTGTCGCATTCCGCACCCTGTTTCCATGATGTACGTACCTATTGGAGTCCGGAAGCCTGCGAACGGGTAACAGGCCAAAAGCCGGAGGGACTCGCCCAAAACGGGTTCATACACCTGATCAACTCGGGGGCTACGGCTCTGGATGGCTGCGGTGCCGCCAAAAATGCGGATGGGGAAGGCTGCATGAAGCCGTTCTGGGAGATGACCGATGATGACCGTCAGGCTTGTCTGACGGCCACCGACTGGTGCCGCGCCAACTACGAGTATTTCAGAGGCGGCGGGTTCTCCAGCCATTTCCGCTGCCGGGCAACCATGCCCGTTACCATGCTGCGGGTAAGTATTGTGGAGGGAATCGGGCCTGTGCTACAGCTCGCCGAGGGATATACCGTAGATTTGCCCGATGAGATCCACCAGGTTATCGATAAGCGTACCGATCCGACCTGGCCGACCACATGGTTTGTTCCAACCCTCACGGGTGAGGGCGCTTTCCGGGATGTATACAGTGTAATGGCTAACTGGAGCGCCAACCACGGTGTCACCGTTTACGGTCACGTGGGAAGCGATCTGATAACGCTGGCCAGCATGCTGCGTATTCCAGTAAGCATGCACAATGTGTCGGACGAAAAGATTTACCGTCCCCATGCCTGGGCAGCCTTTGGAACACAAGAACCGCAGGCAGCCGATTATGCCGCCTGTCGGCAGTATGGCCC
>JAEZJA010000268.1 GCA_023415895.1 Bacillota bacterium | reverse complement strand
CGCCTCTTCATAGGTAAACTGTTCGTCGAGTTTGTACAGCTCCAACAGATTGCTGTACGCCTCGTATTCATCGGGTTTTAAATCCACGGCCTCCAGATACAAGGCCTTTTTATCGTCATAGTCGGCGTCCGTCAGGCGGTCGGCCCTGGCCATGCACTCGATGTATTTTTCGTTGGTCTCCTGCCCGATCAGCAGGGTACCCCCTACACCGAGCAAAAAACACAGGGCAGCAGCTCCCACCAAACGAAAAAAACGGTTGACCCGCTTTTTGAGACTATTGCGGTAGCTGTCATCAATCTCCTCGTAATGCTCAAGGTCAACCATCAGCTCCGCGCAGTTCTGATAACGCTCCTTGGGGTTGGGCCGCGTGCATTTGAGAATAATCTTTTCAAGTCCCTGTGACAAAGCGGGATTCCATTGCCGAATGGGTTTCATTTCGTAGGGCGGGTCGGAAGGGTTATGCCCGGTCACCAGATGATAAAGCGTAGCTCCCAGACAATAGATATCGGTGCGCGCGTCGGTCTGCCCTTGCCCACCAAACTGTTCAGGGGCAGCGTAGCCTTTGGTGCCAAGACAGGTTGTATCCTCGGTTTTGCCCGTTTTGTACTCTCTGGCGGTGCCAAAGTCGATCAGCATCACGTTGCCGTCGGGCTTGAGCATGACGTTGGACGGCTTCAAATCCCGATAAATGATGGGGGGTGTCCGCGTGTGAAGATAATACAGCACGTCACAAAGCTGGCGCGCCCATTCGACCACCATTTCCTGCGGCTGCGCCCCGGTCTTTTCCAGATGCTTTTTAAGGGTATGACCCTCTATGTAGTCCATCACAATCAGAAAGGAGCCTTCCCCGTCAACGATATCCACAATATCCGGAAGATGCGGATGGCTGAGCTTTTTGAGCATGTTGGTCTCGGCGATCAGGCTTTGACGAACCACGTCAAAATCCTTGATGCCTTCCTTCCGGACCTCTTTGACGGCCCATTGCTTATTGGCCTTTTTATTCATGGCCAGATAGACAACCGACATACCGCCCTGACCGATTTTACTGAGTATTTCGTATTTACCGTCGATAATGGTGCCGTTTTGCAGCATACCCCCGCTCCCCCTTTCAGCAGACTTTAATCACCGCAACCGTAATATTATCCCGCTCCTGGCGCTGCTTGTTGAGTTCCGTTAGAAACACAGCCGCTCCTTGGGCGTCTTGTTCGCTGTTAATCTTTTTGGGAGAAAAACTGTTATAGAACTCACGCGGCGTAATTTCATGGCGGAAGCCGTCCGAGCAAAGAACAAACACCGTCTGCGCAAGAAGTTCCCCCGTGAAAAAATCGGGGACGACCCGCTGGGATGCGCCGATGCATTGCAGCAGCACATTGCGCTGAGGGTGCACGAGTGCCTCCTCAGGTGTAATGTGCCCCAGCATGACCTCCCGATTGACCAGTGTATGATCGACCGAGAGCTGGACTAAGGCCTCGCGCACGGCGTAAAGGCGGGAGTCGCCGACGTTGACGGCGTAATACCTGTTGCCCACCATCAGCAGCGCAACGAGTGTCGTTCCAAGATTGACGCCCTTGGCCCGGCCGTATTCCATAATCTTGCGGTTTTGTTCCTGCACAATATGCTGCCAGTCCCGCTCAATATCGGCATGCGTGAACACCCTGCCCAAAAGCAGGGGAAGTCCTTCATCAAACCAGGCGGAAAAGGCCTCCAACACCGTTGCGCTGGCCAACTCGCCCTTGGACAGACCACCCATGCCGTCACACACAACACAAAAAGCAATCTCTCCGGTGCCTTCCGCAACCCCGGTTCTCATCAAAACCGAGTCCTGATTCACCTTTTTTTCAATGCCGATATCCGAATGTACTGCGGTGATAAAGCGCATGCTTTAATCCCTGCCCGTCAACTAAGATTTTATAAACAATATGCAGAAGACGGCGCAAAGTGTTACCGTAAAAACACAGTTTGTGCTGTCATCTGCATATCGTTTTTATACCAGTTGAAAATCAAAGTCCTCGTCCGCCATGCGTATGACACAACCATCCGCAAGCCGGGTCTCCACATTGGGGGGAACCAGTGTACCGTTTAAATATGTATGGTTCGTCGTGCGGTTATCAATGAGATAGTATTCCTTTCCCTTGCGGACAAAGACCGCGTGACTCCGACTGATGGCCGGGTTATCCGAAATACAATAGTCCACGCGCGTTGCGTCCTTGCCGACACGAAACATCGGCTTGGACAATCGGATGCGGTCATAATTTTTTCGACGAATGATCACCGCTCCCTTTTCCTCTCCTATGTCCACATCCCCACCTAGGCCCTCTTCTTCATCCGGTACAAACAAAGTGGTTCCACCCGCATACGATCGCGCTGGCACAGCCGGCTGCACAGGCACGGTGATTTGTGCGGGCGCACGCAGAACCGAGGTGCTGTCATCCGAAGAGGAACCTAGTGTCGTAAACGCAGTCCCCCCCAGCACGGTGGTTGCATCTTCATAGGAAGATGTCGAGCGTACAGCGGTGTGAGGCGTAGGGGGTGTAGAACCAGGTGGAGAAGCCTCTGCCTTGCCCGGTTTTGTCGTTTGTTTGGCAGAGGATCTTTTCACGGTGGCACGTATGAGCAAGACAAGCGCAAGCCCGGCAGCAACGACACCAAGCACGATAAGCCCTGTGCGCAACACAGAGCCTGATTGAAACGTATTCGGGGCAAAAGCGGGACGGCTGTCTCCCACATAGGAAAAGGTCAGTTTCAGACTGCCCAGAAATTCGGCGATGCGATCCCCCTGAACCGCCATTCTGCCGTTGGATTTGGCACTCAATACAGAGGATTCCAAACCGGCCATCGTGCCGTCGGCCAAAAAGAGCGGCCCGTCCGAACTGTCGGTGGGCGGGGTTATGCTGCTGGCAAACGTATCGATCCCGGCCACCGCCGTGACAGCGGAAATAGTGCCCGCGGCGGAAAGCATGCCGGTTTTTTGGCTGTCGGTGTAGGGCTTGGAGGAATAGCAAAAGCATGTCACCGCATCCTCCACCATCACCGCGCGGCTGCTCTGAATGGTCGCGGGCTGTCCGGCAATCTCCTGATCGGTGACCAGTACCGCGCAGTCAAGCGTGGCATCCGCGCCAACCAGAGATGCGGCGACCTTGACTTCATTCACACCGTAAACGACCATCCGGATCTGATAGGAGGCAGCGTTGAAGGCCGCTTTCATCTCGTCAATCGCCGCGCTTTTTGCGGCATCATCATGCAACCCTTGGGGAGAAACACACACCGCATTGGTTACTATGTAGGAGCGCCCGTCGGATGATCGGATGAGCACACCCGTTTGAGAGAAGGCGTAGGTGTAAACCGTTGAGTCGATTTGTGACAGGTATTCCGAGGCGCTGCCCAGTGGCTCGCCCGCAGCCGAATAGAATACGACATCGGACAAGACACGGACTACCGGTCCTGATTCATGGCCTGCAAGAACGAGAACCGACGATGCGATCAACAGCATTCCGAGAACGGCCGTCGTCAGCAAAGATTTGATCAATTGCATGACTTTCTCTTCCTTACCTTCATCTTCTTTTCTAATTTGGAAGTTATATAGTAATTATAAAAGTCAAATCTGGTAAAGTCAAGGGTTACGCTATGGCATTTTGTATTTATGGTAATTTCAGGCGATTCAATCCTATTGTCACCGGAGTATCTGCAAATTTGGCCGTGAAGAATTTTCACGGTTGAGCCTATTTCGCTTTCATTTCCTATTCTATTCGGATCGCAGCCGTTTGATCAATAACCCACACAGGATTGCGGCAGTAAAAAAAATCGCTGCCAGCGGCCAAAGGTTGCCGAAACGCAACCCTCCCTGCTGCATCAGTGCATACCCCCATGCCGCAGGGAGAAATTTGCCTGCGGTTTTCAGTGCTCCGGGCAGAAGCTCGGCTGAAAAAAGGATGCCCGACAGCATAATCGACGGGAGGAACACCACCTGTGAGATCATCGTAAGCTTTGCCTGACCTTTCACCAACAGTCCCAGCACGCACCCCACACTGAGCGACACCACGATGAAGATGGCAAGACAGCCGAAATACAGCAGAGGATTCTGGGGGTAGGCGGCACCGAAAGCAAGAGGAGCCACCATATACAGGATCGTGCTCATAAGAAGCAAATGCACAAATGTTGAAAGAAACATGGATACCATGCCTAGATAGAGCGGCACTCCGTTTGCTTTGTATACCTTCTTGATATCACTGCCGTAAACCTCCACAAGGGCGGGCGGCAGACCGATCAACGCGCCCATGGAAACACCCATCACGGTCATGGACTGAATCAGTGTTTCCCGTGACTCGGGCATGATGGATGTAAAAATGCCACCCATGACGGCAAAAAACAAGAGGGGTACAATATAGCAGGTGATCAGCAGCGTCTTGCTGCGTATGTCCAGCTTCCATTGCAGTCCTACTCCATAGAAAAATGCTCTCATGCTCCCGTCCCCCTTGCGATCTCGATAAAATGCTGTTCCAGTGTTCCCCTGCTGATACGGATATCGCTGATGGTAAGGTCCTGCTGCTTATACCCTTGGAGCAGTGTCAACAGAGTATCCCCGATGGCATCCGTTTCATAGGTTTCCTCGCCCTTTTGTGTGCGTATGCAAAGGGTAAACCGTTTGCCGATCTTTTCGTTCAACTGGGCGACACTCCCCAGAAAAACAATGCTGCCGCCGCTGAGGATGGCGATACGGTCGCACAGATCCTCCACCTCCGCCATATCATGGCTGGCGAGAATGATGGTTTTCCCCTGCTTCTTCAGCTTGCGGATCTGGTCGTGCAGCGACACCCGTCCCTCCACATCCAATCCGGCGGTGGGCTCATCCAAAAAGACAATATCCGGATCATTGATCAGGGCAAGTGCCAGGTGCAGCCGTCGTTTCTGTCCCATGGACAACTGGAAGTATTGCCTTTTCTTAAGTTCAGGGATTCCCAGAGCGGCAAGCATCTCCATGTCCGGCTTGGTATGATTCCACCCGGCAAACAACTCAACGGCCTCCATTGGCCGGATATGCTCGGGAAGCGACGCCGACTGCAACTGAATGCCCATTTTTCCTTCTTTTACAATACGCCCGCTGTCATAGCGGCGCAGCCCTTCCATGCATTCCAATGTCGTGGTTTTGCCTGCGCCGTTGACACCGAGCAGCGCAAAAATCTCCCCTTTGGCGATAGAAAACGTCAGGCCTTTGAGTATCTCGCGTTCACCATAGCTTTTTCTCAGTTGGTCAATGCGTATGGCTTCGTTCATTGTGCTCCCCCCTCAAACGGATTGTACCCCGTTGCTGTGAAATAGGCCTCCAAAGCCGGTTCAATATATGTTTTCGTAACTGCCAGCGTGTGGCTCAACGCAGTATCTTCACCGGTGAATGCGTCAATTTCCATCAATTTTGGCAGCATGCGCATATCCCCGCCCGTAAACTCCTCGATCATGTGCCAGACCTCTCCGGCAAATGTCACGCCTTGCTCGCTTTCAGGCGGCACTCCTTGCTCTTTGAGTTCATTCGCTCGATTGAGAAGACTGGTCACCTTTTGCATCATCACCTGTCCGCTCTCGCGATCGAACCGGCCCCGGAATTTCTCGAGCGTCTCCTCGTCCATATACTTGATCAGCCAGTAAAATTCATTGTTCATCTTCAGGTTAATGATGATGTCTGCATATCGTTTGAAATCCACCGACTGCATCTGTGACACTTCCTGCTGCAATGCCTCAATTTCCCTCAAAGATTCGGACAAGGCCGCGATTTCCCCCCTTATGCAAGCCGCCTGTTCGGTCAGGGCGCGTGACACATCCGCGGGAGTATCCATCGGCATCAGTCGATTCTTGATGTCGTCGAGCGAAAAACCAAGATGCTTGAGCGACAATACCTGATGAAGCCGTACGATATCCTTGTTTGTATACAGTCTGCGCCCTCCCTCGCTTTCGGACGACGGTGCGAGCAAGCCTTCTTTGTCATAGTATTGCAGGGTGCGTACGGTTACGCCCATTCTTTTCGCAACCTCTCCCACCGTCATATACCCCCCGGGAATAGCTTTGATTTTTTCCACTCTGATCGCCTCCTGTATTGAGTATAGCTCATGACGCTGCGTCACAAGCAAGCCCTTTTTTTACTTTTTTCTTTTTCAACAAGCAGCCTTGGTGTGATTTAGTATTTCTGGTTCCATTGTAATAAGAGAAAGCAAAAAACACAAGAAGAAGCCCTGTAAACAGACCTGTATCCCCCGCCTAGCGTCCTTGGGTTGGCGGCATTCGATCTATTCTGCGTTCCTTCCTGTTATTGTGACAAATATTTCTCTCACCCTGTAGGCAAACGGAATTAAGTGTGATACACTAAACGCACTACGCCAAAATTCACAATCGAGGCTGAAACGAACATGAATTCAGAGCCATCCAAAGGAAGCTTTTTTGCCACCGAAAGCGTATGGAAAATTCTTCTGCGCATCGCACCGCCAGTGATGATAGCACAGCTCATACAATCCATATACACCATTATGGACAGCTATTTTGTGGGACAATATGATGGGTCGGGATTAACTGCCCTTTCCGTGATTTACCCCATTCAACTGATCGTCACCGCGCTGGCTGTGGGCACCGGTGTCGGCGTCAACACGCAAATGTCCCGCCTGTATGCACAGGGGCGGTCACAGGAGGCCAGAGAAGTGGCCGGAACGGGAACGGTGCTGGCCTTCGCCAGCTGGGCTGTCTTTGCCGCAGCGGCCTGCCTGTTCATGCGTGGGTATGCCGCCACCTCGGCGAGCGAAAAGAATGCCGTCGATCAGGCTGTTACCTATGGCCTGATTGTCAGCATCGGCAGCCTGGGCGTTTTTCTGGAAAGCATCTGGACAAAGGTGCACCAGGCGGGCGGAAACATGCGCGTACCCATGATCGCACAGATTTCGGGTGCCGTCACCAACATTGTTCTCGACCCTCTTCTGATTTTCGGGCTGGGCTTTTTCCCGCGACTGGGCATTGCAGGGGCTGCGATTGCCACAGTGACCGGACAATGCGTCGCAGCTTGTATTACAGGAATTCGCGGAGGCTGCCTGCCCTCCTCGTGGCAAGCCTTTTTGCGGCAGATGAAACCGATTTACCGCCTTGGCTACCCTTCGATTTTTATGCAAATGCTGTATACCGTCTACATAGCCGCATTGAACATGATACTGGCACAGTTTTCGGATGCAGCCGTTACCGTGCTCGGGTTGTATTACAAAGTGCAGACGATCTTTTTTATTCCCCTGCTCGGCCTGCAAACCTGCATTGTTCCGGTGCTCAGTTACAATTTCGCACGCGGCGATTTCAAACGCTGCAAAAAAATCCTGGGCGATTCTATTTTGACCGCCGCCGCCTTTATGCTGGTGGGCGTGTTCTGTTTTGAATGTATCCCCCACACGCTGATCGGGTTTTTCTCAAGCGACAGCCATGTGCTGACGATCGGTCAAAAGGCCTTTCGCATCCTGGGCACAAGCTTTCTTCCCGCTGTCATCTCGCTGATTCTTCCTGTGTTCTTTCAGGCAATCGGCATGGCAAAGCCCAGCGTTGTACTTTCCCTGACACGCCAGATCGTCTGCCTGATCCCGATTTTCTGGGGATTGTCCCTGATCGGACTGGACTATGCCTGGATTGCCTTTCCCGCCGCCGAAGCCATCACCGGATGTCTGGGTCTTGTCCTGTACGCCCGACTCCAGCGACTGTATAGGAATACACCGTTGTAATCTGTAATAATGACGGTATACACACCTGGTTTTGTTGGCGAGATGCCTTGATATCCTTTCACCCTATTCCCATTAATAAGTTTGCGATAAAGAAAGTCCACTTGACCATTGACCATGTCGATCGTGGGACAGGAGGGCTTTTTCTGTGCAACAAAGCCAAATTATGGTTGTATGCAAACCTGTACAAGCCCTTTGTTGAGTGCTATACTGGATTCGAGCAAAGCATTCAACATGGAGGTAATCATTGTGAAAAGAAGTATACGCAGTACGTTGCTCTTGACCCTTTGTCTTGCCATCCTTGTCTGTGCGTCAGGGTGCAGCAATCTCTTTCATCAACATACACCCGGCCCCGCGGCAACCTGTACCGAGCCTCAGGTTTGCACCGAATGCGGTGCCGTTTTGCAGCAGGCCGCCGGACATACTTCGGG
>JAEZJA010000209.1 GCA_023415895.1 Bacillota bacterium | reverse complement strand
TCCCCCATGAATAAAAAGGCACGGGAACCAAACGTGATGCGGCATACGACCGACATGTTGTTGGTCGAATCGAACTCGCCGATTGGCCCGAGAATGGTCGCCGTTGCCTCGCCCAGGGTAAAGACATAGCCGACCTCGGCTCTCGTAATGGCGACGCCGCGTTCATCCAGAGCGGTAAGCAGACGCTCGTAGTTTTTGGTGGTGGGCGTCAGCTTTTCAGGCATGATCGACATGATAAAGGTATCAATCGGAAAGGCGTTCACGACATCATCCATGCCGCCGATATGGTCAGCGTCGGGATGGGTGGCGATCACAACATCGAGCTTCTCCACGTTGTGGCTTTTCAGATAGGCGACCACCGTATCCCCGTCATCGTTTTCCCCTGCATCGATCAGCAAAGACCTCCCGCCGCAGGTGACCAGAATGGAGTCGGCGTTGCCGACATCGATCACATGGATGGTAAGCTGTGTGCCCTCAGAAACTGCCGATCCCCCGGTGGGTGAAAAAGGGCTTTCACCGCGGTCAACCCCGATGATGGACGCGGCAATCGCCAGAATCACCACGCACACAAGCGATGCCCAGCGCTGCGTGGGGCTCAGCTTTTTGCCCGAACGTCGTTTAGCCATGATGGGACTCCTTTCAAACCAAGTCTATCCGTTGTCATTTCTTTTTGCCGCGGTACCCCTGACGACCCGAACGGCCGCCTCGTCCGAATGGTGGCTTGTGATCGGGTTTCCCCCCACCGGCGCGTTTCGCAGCGCCCTGTCTGGTATCCACAGGGCTGCGGGTGGGCGCTTCGCTGACAAGACAATCGGGACCGCTGCCGATCAGATCGGTGCGTCCGGCGGCCTTGAGCGCCGCCAGCACCGTCTGGCGGTTTTCGGGGCGGAAATATTGCAGCAGCGCGCGCTGCTGTGCCTTTTCAGCCGGTGTGCGGGGAACATAAACCGGCTCCATGGTATATGGATCAAGTCCCGTATAAAACATGCACGTGGAAATGGTGCCGGGCGTGGGGTAGAAATCCTGCACCTGTTCGGGACGCAGCCCCTCCTTTTTGAGAAACACGGCCAGTTCGATCGCATCGCGCATGGTGCTTCCGGGATGGGAGGACATCAGATAAGGCACGAGATACTGCTTTTTACCCATGCTTTTGGTCAGCTCATAAAAGCGCTTTTGAAAGCGGCGATACACTTCAATCGAAGGCTTGCCCATACGCGCAAGGACGGGAGAGGAGCAGTGCTCCGGGGCAACCTTGAGCTGCCCGCTGACATGATGCTCGACCAGCTCCTTGAAAAAGGTCTGGTCGGGATCCTCCATCAGATAATCAAAGCGAATCCCCGAACGGATGAACACCTTTTTGACGCCGGGCAGCTTGCGCAGGCGGCGCAGCAGGTGAAGATACTCGCTGTGCTCCGCCACCAGTGCGGGGCAAGCCTTGGGGGCAAGACATTTTTTGCCCTTGCACAGCCCCTTGGTCAGCTGTCCCTTGCAGGAAGGCGCGCGGAAATTGGCGGTCGGGCCGCCCACATCATGGATATACCCTTTAAAATCGGGCATCTGTGTAATCTTGATGGCTTCGCGCACCACCGACTCCTCGCTGCGGCAGGCAATCTGCCGTCCCTGGTGATAGGCCAGCGAGCAAAAATTGCACGCGCCGAAGCAGCCGCGGTTGTGGGTTATCGAAAACTTGACTTCCTCGATGCCCGGCACACCGCCGAGCGCCTCATAAGAGGGATGGTATTGGCGCATATAGGGCAGCTCATACACCCGGTCAAACTCCTGTTGACTCAGCGGGGGCATGGGCGGATTTTGTACCACCATGAAATCGCCGTGGCGCTGAATAACCGTCTTGCCGCGTACCGCGTCATGCTCATCCTGCTGGATGCGGCAGGATACGGCGTATTGCCGTTTGTCCGAACGAACCATCTCGAAGCTGGGGCATTCGGCGCAGGGGCGGGGCGTGTAGTCGCGCACGGGAACGGCATAGCAGGTGCCGCGGATATCGGTCAGCGACCCCACCGGCTCGCCGTTTGCCAGCCGCCGGGCAATCTGGATGGAGGACTCTTCCCCCATACCGTACATCAGCAAGTCAGCGCCGGTGTCGGTCAGGATAGAGGGACGCACGGTATCATCCCAATAGTCGTAATGGGCAAAGCGACGTAAGGATGCCTCCAGGCCGCCAATAACCAAGGGGCAATCGGGATAGACCTCCCGTATCTGCCCACAGTAGACAATCGTCGCACGGTCGGGCCGGGCACCCGTTTTGCCGCCCGCCGTATACGCGTCGTCGCTGCGGCGGCGCTTGGCGGCGGTGTAATGGGCGACCATGGAATCAATGTTTCCGCCGTTGACAAAGAACCCCAGCCTTGGACGGCCAAAGCGGCGGAAATCGTCTGTTGTTTGAGGCTGGGGAAGAATGCACACATGAAATCCCTCCGCCTCGAGCACACGCGAAATAATCGCCGTGCCAAAGCTGGGGTGATCGACATAAGCGTCGCCTGTCACCAACACAATATCGGGCTGCTCCCAGCCGCAGGCGCGCATTTCCTCTTCAGTAATCGGTAAAAAGGGCATCCCAGAGCTCCACTTCTCCGCACTTCAATCAGCGGAATATCGGTTCAATTTATTCATCATCGCTGCGATTCATGTTCATTTCCAGCCACTGCTGGCGGGTAATCAGCACCTGACGGGGCTTGCTGCCCTCATAGGGGCCGACAATCCCTTTTTTCTCCATCTGGTCGATCAGTCGCCCGGCGCGCGCATAGCCCAGCCGCAGACGGCGCTGCAGCAGCGAGGTAGACGCGACGCCCGCCTCCACGACCACTTCAATGGCCTGGGGCATCATATCGTCGCTGCCCCCATCCTCGTCCTCGTCATCACCCGCAGCCTTGGAGGATTTACCCGCCGCGGCGGCCGCCGCCTGACGGTCGATTTCGGCGATAACCTGGTCATCGTACTCATGATCCTCGGCATCCTTGAGATAGGTCACCACCGACTCCACCTCGCGGTTGCTGACAAAGCAGCCCTGCACGCGCATGGGCTTGGGGCAGCCGATGGGCATAAAGAGCATATCGCCCTTGCCCAGCAGCTTTTCGGCACCGCCCGTATCCAGAATGGTACGCGAGTCCACATTGGACGCCACGGTCAGCGCCAGACGGGACGGAATATTGGCCTTGATCAGGCCGGTAATGACATCGACCGACGGGCGCTGTGTCGCAATGACCAGGTGCATACCCGCGGCACGCGCCATCTGCGCGAGACGGATGATCGCGTCTTCCACCTCGCTGGCGGCCGCCATCATTAAATCGGCCAGCTCATCGATCACAATGAGGATGAGGGGCAGGGGCTTCATGGTCTCACTGCGCTTGGTCAGCTCATTGTAAGCGTTCAGATCGCGCACATTATTTTCGGCAAACAGTTTGTAGCGGTTGAGCATTTCGGTCACAGCCCAGCCTAGCGCGCCCGCCGCTTTACGCGGGTCTGTCACGACGGGGACAAGCAGATGAGGGATACCGTTGTAAATGCCGAATTCGACCTGCTTGGGGTCGATCAGCAGCATACGAACCTCGCTGGGCGAGGATTTATAAAGCACGCTCTGAATCATGGAGTTGGTGCACACCGATTTACCTGAACCGGTGGTTCCGGCAATGAGCAGGTGAGGCATTTTGGTGAGATCGGCCAGCACGATATTGCCGCCGATATCCTTCCCAAGCGCGACGGTCAGCTTGCTCTTCGAGGAAGAAAACTCCCGGGAATCAATAATCTCGCGCAGGCATACGCCATTGCTGACCTTGTTGGGTACCTCAATGCCGACTGCCGCCTTGTTGGGGATGGGCGCTTCAATGCGTACGCCGGTGGTCGCCAGACGCAGCGCGATATCGTCCGACAGATTGGTAATGCGGCTGATCTTGACGCCCGCACTGGGCTCCAGCTCATACCGCGTGACTGTTGGGCCGCGCGAAACATCGACGACTCTTGTGCTGATGTTGAAATCGTTGAGTGTTTTGACCAGCAGCTCGGCCGTGGTTTGTTGCTCGCGTGCTGCCGAGCCGCTGTCCGCAGGACGGGCATCATCCAGCAGCGCAATGGGGGGATAATGATAGCGGTCATCCTCCTCGAGTGCCTGCGTTTCCCCCTTCGACTTAACAGGTGTCTTCTCTCCCACTTTTTCAGCGGGTTTTTCGGCAGGCTTGTCCTCGGGCTTTGAAACCGTTTTGTTGGCCACCGCAGGCTCGGCGACGTCATCAAGCTGGACAGAGACATCCGTGTTCAGATCCCGTGCGGCACGCTCGAGAGCCTCCAGCTTTTCCGACCGAACCGGATGCTCAGGCATAGACACATACCCGTCGCCCAGATCAATATCGATCGCCTGTTCTTTTTCCCGTGCGGCTTTTTCACTGCTGGTGATCATGGCCGTTTCAATCGTTTCCTTGGCCTTGCGCACAGGCTTGGAAGCGGCGCGAAAAAGGGCGAGAACCGTTGT
>JAEZJA010000191.1 GCA_023415895.1 Bacillota bacterium | reverse complement strand
CATCGTATCCACGCCATTCAAGGTAACGGCGCAGCACATCGAACACACACAGCGGACGAGCATTGCCGATGTGGATATAGTTGTATACCGTCGGCCCGCAGGCGTAGATGCGCACAACGCCCTTCTCAATGGTTACGAGCTCTTCTTTTTGTCTTGTCAGCGTATTGTAGATTTTCATGTTTGCTTCACCTGTCCTTTCAACTTGCCTGATCGCTTGATTAACCCTCTGTTTTATTGGCTTGATTTTGTGGCTGAGAAGGCGGCATGGTATTGTCTTGCGCCTTGAGTGCCGCTTCTAGCTGTACGATGCGGTGTTCCAGACGGCAGAGCTCCTGTGCAACAGGATCGGGGATGTGTACCTGATCGAGTTCGGTGATTTTGGCTCCGTTGCGACGTACAATTCGCGCAGGAACACCGACCGCCGTGCAGCCGTCGGGAATATCCATCAGTACCACCGCGCCCGCCGCAATACGCACATCGTTGCCGATGTTGATGGGGCCGAGCACCTTAGCGCCCGCACCCACCATCACATTGTTTCCAAGCGTCGGGTGGCGTTTGCCTTTATCCTTCCCCGTTCCGCCCAGCGTAACCCCCTGATAGAGCGTGCAATCGTCGCCAATGACCGTTGTTTCACCAATCACAACACCCGTTCCGTGATCGATAAACAAACGCCGGCCGATCTGCGCGCCGGGATGGATTTCAATATTCGTGCGGCGCACACAGCGCTGAGAAATCCAACGAGCCAGAAACCACAGATCGTGTTTGAGAAACCAATGGGCACGCCGATAGGAGCGAACCGCCTTAAAGCCGTTATACAACAGCATAACTTCCACAGACGAACGAGCGGCAGGATCCTTCTGGCGTATGGTACGAATGTCTTCGCGCATATGTTCAAACATGCGTGGCATTCTCCTTTCTGAACAGCATACTCTCTATTCTTTGAACTTTCGTTGGGACAATTTTCTAATGCAGCAAGCTATCAAAAAACACCCCCGCTGCAAACGCAACGGAGGTGCCAAGCACGGTTCCACTCCGGATTTCACTCCAAGGAAAATCCTTTTGACCGGATAACGGCGGCATCCGTGCGCGAATACCAGAACCTGACGGTTCGTTCCTCGTGCATGCTGTGAGGTGCATTTCACCGATCCTTTGCCAAAAGCGCTTTCAGCCACAGACGCTCTCTCTCTGGTGCACAGGCAGCCGGTTACTTCTCCCCATAAACGCATATTTCAATATGAACATACTTTATTATATACGATTCTGACAAAAAATCCATACTTTATTTTATTGTCAGCCAACTTTTTCTTTAATATTGGGAGTATCAAACCTCATCTTTAAAATAATGACGTAGATTCCACACGTATTCAAAGCCGGAGATCAGCGTCAGAACAACCGAGACCCACACGAGAATGCGGCCGATGAGCAGCGGCAGGCTGTAAGCCAGATCGGGTAAAGCAGCACCTGCCAGCAGGGACGTCTGCCAGGTGGAAAACTCGAGTGCGGCAATCATGAAGAGGATGGACACAAACTGCGCCACCGTCTTGGTCTTACCGGCTATGCTGGCGGCCACAACCACACCGTCTTTGGCCGCGATCAGCCGCACAGACGTCACCATAAACTCACGGGTGAGAATCAGCATGACCGCCCATACATCCAGACGGCCAAGGGCCAAGAAGCCGAGAAAAGCCGCTGTTGTTAGCATTTTGTCCGCCAGCGGGTCGAGAAACTTTCCAAAATTCGTCACCAGCCCGCGGGAGCGCGCAATACGGCCGTCAAACAAATCGGTCAGCGCAGCCAGGCCGAATACGGCGCCCGACAGCACATAATGAAACGGAAACTGTACCAGCAGAAGCAACAGAAACAACGGTGCCAGAACTATACGGATCACCGTCAGTCGGTTAGGCAGATTCAATTACAGCACTCTCCCATCAGATCCCAATCCATCGGTTCAGTAATCTTGATTTTCACAAAATCACCCGGTTGCACACGGTGTTTGGTGGTAAAGAACACCTTGCAGTCGATATCGGGTGCATCCGCCGCACTGCGCCCGAACCAGCATTCGGCATACCGGTCATAGCTTTCGACCAGCACTTCGAGCGTCTGCCCCACACGCGAACGGTTGAAGGCATCGGAAATGCGGCTCTGCTGCTCCATAATGCAGTCACGGCGGTGCTGTTTGACCTTTTCCGCCACCTGATCGGGCATCAACGCCGCCTTGGTTCCCTCTTCGGCGGAATAGGCAAAGCAGCCGAGGCGTTCAAACTTGGCCTCGTCTATAAATTCGCTCAGCTCGTCGAACTCCTTGCGTCCCTCCCCCGGGAAGCCGGTCATCACCGTCGTTCGCAGCACGATACCCGGAACGGTTTCACGGATGTGACGCAGCAGTTTGAGCAGCATCTCCCTGTCACCCGGCCGGTTCATCGCGGCGAGCACTTTGCCGCTGCAATGCTGAATGGGGATATCCATATACTTGACGATTTTGTCCTGTGCCGCCATCACCTGCAGCAGACGCTCGGTGATGTGCTCCGGATAACAATAAAGCAAACGGATCCAATGCAGGCCATCGATCTCGCACAGCTTCTCAAGCAGCTCGGGCAGCCGCGATTCTCCTCCGAGATCGGTGCCGTAGAGCGTGGTGTCTTGGGCGACAAGGATGAGTTCCTTAACACCGTTTTTGACCAGTGTACGCGCTTCCTCCAGAATATGTTCCATGCTGCGGCTGCGCAGACGGCCGCGGATGAGAGGAATCGCGCAATAGGTGCAGCAGTTGTTGCAGCCGTCACCGATGCGCAAATAGGCAAAAAAGCCGGGTGTCGTCTGCAAACGGTCGCCGTCCAAGTTCCAGCAGCCCTTGTCGGGAAAGCGCGCAATACGCTCCCCTTCCATCACGGACTTCACGGTTTCCACGATATCGCCGTTGGCACCCAGCCCCAACACGGCGTCGCATTCGGGAAGTTCGGCGACCAGCTCCTCTTTATAGCGTTCGGCCATACAGCCGGTCACCACAATTTTCTTGATCTGCCCCTCTTTTTTGAGTTGGGCATATTCGAGAATCTGTTCAATTGATTCTTTTTTGGCGTCCTCAATGAAGCCGCAGGTATTTACAATCACCACATCGGCCAATCCGCTTTCCGCCGTGATCTCAATTCCGGCGTTTTTTAGCTTGGCGAGCATAAGCTCCGCATCCATCTGGTTTTTGGGACAGCCGAGAGACACCATTCCAACTTTAAAAGCCATCTATATATCCTTATCCTGTTCCTCAGATTGCCATTCGTCCATGGCGCGGCGTATCACGTCACCGCCAAAGCCGAAGCGGGCGAGCGAAGCCGCTGCCTTGCGACAGCCTTCTTCGCTGCTTCGTCTATTATAATGTTTTTTGCGCAACAGTTCAAGAGCCTGACAAATATCATCCGCTTCCAACTCTTCCACCGCATTTTGCGCCGTATCACGCGCCACGCCGCGGGCGCAAAGTTCCTGCACCGCGCGGCGGCAGGGATAGTGCTTGCGCTGCACGAGATCACGTGCCATCTGCCGGGCATACTTCTCATCGTTAACCAGCCCGAGCTCCTCCATGCGTTCCGCCATGCGTGCTGCCGTTTCTTCATCCGCTTCACGGCCCAGCTTGCGCTCGAGCTCGACGCGCGAATGGTCGCGCAGCGACAGCAGATAGAGCGCCTTCTCCTGCGCACGGCGGCGCTGGGATTCATCCAGCAGCCCTTTCAGGTCCTCATCCGACAACGAGGAGCCGACCCGATAGGGCGACTCCTCGAAGGTGCGGACATCCACAGTCATGGCCGGTTCACCGTCCAGCACGAGCTGGTAGAGGCTGCGCCGGCGTCTGCGTACTTCCGTGATAATCATTCATCATCCACCGAAATGTCAATTTTGGCTTTGGCTGCACTGGCACTCACCTTGACCGAGGCTTCGACGGGAATCTCAACCGGCACACGGGGTGCCGCGGTCTTGATCGAGGGATTGAGCTTGTCCATGTTCTCCCGTACCAGCTGCTCGAGTTCCTTGAACAGTTCCGGATTCTTTTTTATGTATTCCTTCACTGTGTCACGGCCCTGACCAATGCGGCTGTCTTTGTAGGAGAACCAGGAGCCCGATTTCTGAACAATATCCAGCTTGACCGCCAGATCCAGCAGTTCGCCTTCCTTGGAGATACCCTCACCGTACATGATATCAAATTCGGCCTCTTTAAAAGGCGGAGACACCTTGTTCTTGACCACACGCACACGGGTGTGCGAACCGATGGATTCGCCGCCGGATTTGATCGTTTCGGTACGGCGTACATCCAAGCGCACCGATGCATAGTATTTCAAGGCATTGCCGCCCGCCGTCACTTCGGGATTGCCGTAGACAACACCGACCTTGAGGCGCAGCTGGTTGATAAAGATGGCGATGCAGTTGGATTTGGAAACGGCACCGGCCAGCTTGCGCATGGCCTGCGACATCAAGCGGGCTTGCAGACCCACGTGGCTGTCGCCCATTTCCCCTTCAATCTCGGCGCGCGGAACAAGAGCCGCCACCGAGTCCACGACCACGATATCAATGGCACCCGAACGAATCAGCGCCTCGGCAATTTCCAACGCCTGTTCGCCTGTATCCGGCTGAGAGACCAGAAGAGCGTCCACATCCAAACCTAAAGCCCTTGCATACACGGGATCGAGCGCATGCTCGACATCGATATAGGCCGCTTCACCGCCGCGCTTTTGTGCTTCGGCGACCGCATGCAGTGCCAGGGTCGTTTTACCCGAAGCCTCCGGGCCATAAATCTCAATAATACGTCCCCGCGGAAGACCGCCGATGCCCAAAGCGGCGTCCAGCATCAACGAGCCGGTGGGAATGGCATCCACAGTCATGCCCGCGTTCTGTCCCAGGCGCATGACAGCGCCCTTGCCGTAGCTCTTTTCGATCTGCTGCAGTGCAAGCTCCAGCGCTTTCTTTTTGCCGTCGCTCATGGATTTGTCTTGACCCGAACCGGCTGCCTTTTTCTTATCCTCTGCTGCCATGGTTATCGCACCCTTCCGCGCAAATTTCTTTTGTAACAGTTGTATTATAGCGGATATCCGTGCAAAAAGCAACCGTTTCGCAAAAGAAATCGCACATTTGTTCGGCAATTAAAACCACCGCCTGCCCTTTTGGTCGGGCAGGCGGCAAGCATCCCTATTTAAAGTACGCTTATGACCGTTTTAAAAAGCAACCCAATGTCCTTGGCGAGGGAAAAGCTGCGAAG
>JAEZJA010000155.1 GCA_023415895.1 Bacillota bacterium | reverse complement strand
TGGCAAAGCTGCTGATGCCTATGGGAATCTGGCCTGTTCGGAACCGGGAGTAAAAGTCTGCCGTAACCGGCAGTTCATAAACGTTATAGAGATCTGTAAATTGTTTAAACGCTTTAATGGCTTCGGGGCTGTCAAGTCCTGACTTTTTGCCGCCGTCACTGTAATAATCCCCGTTGTTCTGAAATAGGAAGGTGTTCAATCCCCCTTCATACCAGAAATTCATGCCATTTCTTTTGAGTACAGGCAACACCTGCGAAAAAACATCATCCCACGTTTCAGGGATTTTCATGTTCAATTCTTCGAGGATATCCGTTCGATAGAACATGACGGAAAAGTCCATCGTTTCAGGGATTGCATAAATACCGTCCTGGAATGTATACGCACGTAATAACCCGGGTAAAAAATTCTGCTTTGTTTCATCAAAGCCTTCAAATTTGGACAGGTCATAGGTTGCATTTCTCATACCGTATTCTGTTGCCAGACCGGCATCGCCGCCCAATATAACATCGGGCGCCGCGTTGGCGGCCAGTGCCATGAGCACGATACCCGAGGTTCCAAGCTGACCCGATGGCAGTATGTTTAATTTAAAATTTACATTATTATATTTGCAAAAATCTTCTTTACAAATATCGTCCAGAACATCGCCCCATTCTTTTCCGCGTGAAATCCACACGCTTAATGGCTGATAACCGGATACATCACCGCTCGACGAGCCGATCGCATTGTAATCATTGAAAAATGAATCAAGAAACGTTTTAAACGAGTAATAGAGAATTTGAAAAAAATTCGACGAATAATTCTTCGGAGTGATCTCTGGGTTGTCGAACACAAAATAATCAAGCTGCAAGTCACATGTGCTGAAATCCGTAACCCATGATGATAAACTCACTTGCGCTTCCTCGAGATTTGACAAGTTCGCTGCTATCACGGATGGTTTTTCAAGCATTTTATCAATCAATATTTTATTTTTATAAAAACCACTCACTGCGCTGGTGCTTTTGGTGGTATTCATATTTTTTAAATGATTAATCTGCGTATTAAGACTATCCGATATTTTTTTCAGATTGTCTAATAAATCAGGAATTTTTTGTTCCAGCTTATAATCGAAATTCGGATCAGGCGATACAGAAGTAATCATGGTGATTTTGCGTATCACATAGGAATAGAGATATAAGGTGTCGTTCAAATCATTCAGTATGTCTGCGTAACCCGTTATTTTTGATGTAAAGGTAATGGAATGATCGCCCTTTTCAAGATACACCAAGTATGGATTGCCGTTATCATCGGTAACGGACTGATATGCCCAAGAGGTATCCTTCATCTTGTAACTTGCCCACTCTTGAAAGGGAACTTTGTTGTCAATTTTGATTTCCCTGTATACAGGCAGGCCGCTTGCATATTTCTGATACATCCTCAGATTCAAACGATAAAGGCCTGATTCTTGAGCGTAGAAAGAATATGTCAACGAAACGTTTGGTGTGTTCCAGTTTCCGCCGCCTATAACATTGACAATTTTGTGGCCTTGAGGTTGGGGATCAGCAACCGGATCGGCACTAAAATTCATGCGAACGGAACTGTCCGATTTATACGAAGGATACTCCGCGTCAACTTTTATGGGATTTGTCGCGTTTTTATACCCCTTGGCTTGGTATTCAGCCAGTTTAGTCTGATAGCTTACCAGTTTCTCAGGCGCAACAAGGCGTATGCTTTTGATCGCCATTGGCTCAAACACATACTGCAATGTGATTTTGTGACGGCCTTGGCTCAGCGCGATCTTTAATGGCGCATCATACATCCCATCGATGTCATACACTCTACATGTCTGCCAACTCTGCAGTTCTTTTACCGGCGGACGCACATCATCCCCGATTTCGTTTTTAACAGGCTTTCCGTCATCAACCCAGCATCTCTTGAAATCAATGGTATTCAACTCTTTATACAAAGTTGTATCATCCACCAGAATCTTTCTTCTGGGCGCTGTAACCGTCGAAGGCAATGCCATATATTCGAATTCCAGATTATAAAAACCGGTTTTATTTATGTCAAAATAAAAATCGATGGATTGTAACGCCGAGTCATCCCAAACAACTGCCTCACATCCATCCTGGGTTTGCTTATAATATTGATTTTGGGTAATATCTAGGGTAACCGATTGCCCATTGGCATCGGTTACGTTTGTGTTGTCTTCAAGATATTGACTGTATGTACGATTGTCACTCATCACCAGCCCATTGTATTGGGGAATTTCGAATTGCTCTTTCAACTGCTGCGCGTTTGCACTTGTAAAAAGACTGAAAAAACTACAAAGACTAAGAATTGTGCAAACGCATTTTCTGACGTTAGCTTTCATAGTTAAGCTCCTTCAAAACAATCCGATTCAAAACCGATGTAGGAATCTGTGAGCACTAACTCTGTGTCCACATATTCAACCGTATAATCAGGCGTTTCCCCATTCAAAATCTCAATAAGTTTTCTGCAGGCGCGGTATCCAATTGTTTTATAATCAATTAAAACATGGGACAACTTTGGATTAAGCGAATCGCATACATCATTGCCGCCAAGCGCAACAACAGAAATATCTTTTCCGACCTTTCTGTTAAGCTCGGCCAGTATGCCGTAAACATCCTTGGCCTGTTGATCCGACTCCGTAATGATGCCTCGAATATCTGGATTGTTGATCAAAATTGTTTTAATTCGCTCCAAATCCATATCGTCGTTTAGCTTATTATAATGCATTGCATTGGTGATATCGATTCGATTGTTGACATATGCTCTTATAAAACCACTTTCACGATCTCTGGAGATCGTCATATTCGATGGGCTGTTTAATAATAGAATCTTCTTTGTATCGCTGTTTTTGAGCATCTTATCCGTTAAGTCGTATACGACTTTAAAATTGTCAACATCAACGCAGTTGCTCGTATTGGACTGATTATTGGAACTGCCGATCAGTACATAGGGAATTAAATCGTGCTGCATTTCCTCAATACGATAGTCATTGACCATGGGATTTAAAATGATCGCAGCGTCTATCGGCGCTTTGCCAAACTTTAATAATTTGGACAGCTCATCATTGGATACCGATAAAAAGATCATTGTGCGATAATTATACTTTTCGCAATGCACAATAACAGATTCAATGACGTCATTAAAAAAGCTGTGATATCCCCGACCTTCGATCTGTAGAAAAAGACCGATTACGCCGGTTTTCATTGTTGCCAGTTGCGTTGCAATAAAATTCTGAGAGAAATTCAGTTCCTTGCACACTTGTAAAACTTTTTGTTTGGTCTCTTCAGAGACACAATCTTTATTATTAATTACATTGGAGACTGTGGATTTCGCCACTCCCGCGCATTTAGCCACTTCGCTGATAGTTACTTTCATATTTTCAACCCGCCAATTTCATGAAACCGATTTTATTGTCTCTTTGTTGCTAATAAATCATAACACGGGGCGGTAATCTTTGTCAATATAAATATTTTTTTCAAAATTACCATATTCTATGGAATTTTTTATAAAGATATGCTATCATTGAATGAAACCGGTTTTAATAGTAGACCCTCTACTATTTAGTAGAAACCAATCGTACGGTTCAAGGTCTTGTCGAATTGGCAAAGACAAAAAAACAAGCTGGTTTGTCCTGTCAAATGCTGCGTTTCTCGAGAAGTATTCTCAAGAAGTACAATACGAATAAAGATGTAGGAGGCACGCGAATGATCCGCAAAAAGAAGACCCTTTACGTGGTATCCAATGCCCACCTTGATACGCAATGGAATTGGACGATACAGGATACCATTCGGGACTGCGTCAAAAATACCCTGGACAATAACTTTGCCCTGCTAGAAAAATATCCCGCCTATCGTATGAACTTTGAGGGAGCCTTCCGTTATAAGCTGGCAAAAGAATATTACCCGGAGAAATATGAGAAGCTCAAACAATTCATCGCCGAGGGACGATGGAACGTGGCCGGCAGCACCTGGGATGCCTGTGATGCAAATGTCCCTTCCTCCGAAGCGTTTATGCGCCAAATTCTTCTTGGCAACGGCTATTTTGAGAAAGAATTCGGCAAGGTCAGCACCGATATTTTTCTGACAGACTGCTTCGGTTTCCGGTACGCGCTTCCCTCAATTGCCGCTCACATGGGATTAAAAGGCTTTTCCACCCAAAAGCTTGTATGGGGTGTCGGCTCACCGATCATCCATGAGGATGGAAGCGTCACGAAACCAATGCCGGGCAATGATTACATAAGAATGGACCTCGGTAAGTGGGCCGGACCGGACGGCAATTATGTCATCTGTTCCCTTTTGGAGGGGGATTACAACTATGATTTTGACAATCAGGGCAACACCACCCCCCTACATCAAAGACCCGAATATCTGAAGGCTATCGAACATAACGAAAAATATGCCGGCACACCCAAACGCAGCATGTATTATGGTACGGGTGACTACGGAGGATCGTGCAGGGAGTCTTCCGCGAGGATGGTTCAGGAGGCTGTGGATCATCCGGAGACGGGTCTGTACGACGTTGTATCGGCATCGACCGACCAGATTATGAACGAGCTGACTCCTGAGGAGATCGATGCTTTGCCCCTCTATGATGGAGAGCTTCTCATTCCCCATGGAAGCGGCGCCATGACCAGCCGTACGATCAACAAGCGTTTTAACCGTAAGAATGAACTGCTTGCGGATTCGGCTGAAAAGGCAAGCGTTATGGGAATGTTGACGGGCGGAACCGCTTATCCCGCCGAAAGGCTTGATACCGCCTGGAAAACGTTCCTGTGGCATCAGTTTCATGATGACCTTCCCGGGACTTCGATTGCTTCCGCCTATGGCTTCAGCCACAACGATTTTGTCATAGCGCTTAATATGTTTGCCTCCGAGCTTACGAATGGCATACGTGCTGTTTGCCGGGGACTGGATACGAATGTAAAGGGAATTCCTGTCGTGGTCTACAACCCCGTTTCCGACTCCCGCTGTGATGTGGTGAGTGCTGAAATCGCCATAAAGAGCCGGTTTGTTCGTGTCTTTGATGAAAAAGGGAATGAGGTACCCGCTCAGCTTTCAAAAATCGGAGAAAAGACAGTTGTAAAGTTCGTGGCATCTGTGGCTCCGATCTCCTGCACCATCTTCGATGTGCGCGCGAGCGACGTTGCCGGATGCCGATCGTCCCTGAACGTGACAACAAACACGCTTGAGAATGAGAGATATTGCGTTAAGCTCGACAAAAACGGAGACATCTTCAGCATAGTCGACAAACAGCACAACCGTGAGCTGCTTTGCGCACCTTCGCGCTTTACGATTACCCAAGATAACAACACCAACTGGCCGGCATGGGAAATCAAATATGAGGATCTTTTCCTGGAACCCGCCTATGTAGAGGGAACGCCTGAAATCGAGATTCTTGAAGACGGTCCGGCCGTTGTATCGCTCAAAATTAAGAGAACCTTCGGCGCGAGCGTGTTTACACAAGTCATCAGCTTGTGGCAGGGAGGACAAAGAGTGGACGTTGACTGCGATGTGCGTTGGCGTCAGCGCCGTTCACTGCTGCGCGTGACCTTCCCACTGACGGTTTCCAATCCTCTTGCCGCCTTTGACCAGGGTCTGGGTGCTGTTGAGGGTGGCAGCACAAGCCATTATCCCTACTTTCAGCACAATATGCATCAATGGGCTGATCAGACCGATGCTGACGGCAGCTTTGGCGTTACGATTATGAACGACTGTAAGTACGGTATGGAGAAACCCGATGACAGCTCTCTTCGCATGACACTGATTCATACTCCTCTCGGAGCTTATCGGCCTGCTTCGGGGCAGGATTGGCAGGACATGGGCAAAAATGTATTCCGGTATTCCTTTACTTCCCACGCCGGTGCCCGTCTCGGCACTCCCGCTGAGGCGGCAGCAGTCAACCAGCCTCTGATGTCCTTCCGAACCTCCAAACATGAAGGAGCGGGACGGTGCTTCTCTCTCCTGTCCACCAGTGACCGCGATCTTATCATCCGCGCCGTCAAGAAAGAGGAAAATGGAAGCCGCCTCATCGTCAGAGTTCAAGAAACCGCAGGAATGTGCCACAATGACGCTTTTATTACCTTTATTTCGGATATTGCAACAGCTGTGGAGACCAATGGCTATGAACAAGAGATCGGGAGCGCAAAGTTCAGCGGCAACACACTGCGTTTTGACATGAAAAAATACGGTGTCAAAACTTTTGCGGTCACGCTCAAGGATTGTGCCATACACTCCGCTGCCCCGGACTATGCTTCTCTCCCGCTTCCCTTTACAAACAAGGCAACCTCCTCTAACTATGACAGGGCATCGGGTGAGATAGCCCAACACATTTCGATTCCTTCTGAATTATTTGAACAGCGGATTGCCGTCGGCGGCGTTCCCTTCACCTTGGGTGATGCCGATGAAAACAACATGGTCGTTTGTGCAGGGCAGAAGATCCAGCTCCCCTCCACCGCAGACAAGGTGTATGTTCTTGCCGCTTCAACGGGCGGTGACAAGACGGCTGTTTTCAAAGTGGGAGATAAGAGCGTTGAAATAGGCATACAGGATTACACGGAGAATGTCGGCTCTTGGGATTCGCTTGTAGCGGGCACCACCTGCGTTATCAAACGCGATGAAATTGCTCAAGTTTACACCCATACCCATGCACCAGACGGTGATAGACCCTACCTTTTCGCCTATCTGTTCAAATATGAGTTCGACACCACCGGCGCAACCGAATTCACCCTTCCTGAAGATTCGGATATCTTTATGATGGCGGCAACCGCTCAGAAGGGTGGAGAAGATGCCACTGTTCCCGCTTGGCCTCTTTATGACAAGGTCAACAGCGAGGCTGTCCCCTTTCATAAGCTAATAACCAATGGCTGCACCGGAGAAGGGGTCTACCGCGAGGGAACGGAAATCCTTGTATATGCAAATATCATGAACGAAGACGGTGTGTTTGAAGGCTGGGATGGCGACTGCATCATCGATTCAGACGGCACGACGGCGCTTGTTAAAATTGGAAACACCGATGCCGCCATTCAAGCAAAAAGGACGAACCTTGGAAAGGACATTTTGGACCGAAAGCCTTGTAAGGCCAGCGGTTACATGAATGATCATGAAGTTCCCGAGCAGGCCGTGAACGGCAGGCTCGACGGCAAATGGTGTGCTCACAAAAACCAAGAGGGTATTTGCTGGCTTGAGGTGGATATCGGAGAAGTAAGGACAATCGGAAAGTGGTGTGTTTGCCACGCGGGAATATTGGAATCGGTAAGATGGAATACCAGCGATTTCGCTCTGCAGTATCGGCTGAGTGAACAGGATGAGTGGAAGGATGCTGATCATGTACAAGGCAACACGCAAAGCCTAACCATCCGATCCATTTCTCCTGTCCAAGCACGCTATGTCCGCCTTTGGATCACAAAACCCACGGGCGATAACGATGATAACGCTCGAATATACCGCTTTCAGGCTTTCGAAGGTTAATCAACGCAACGTTATCCATGAGGGAAGATCCGTTATGGCCGCTACCCCCCTAATAAATCGCGCGCAAAAGAGCAGTGGGCTGTCCGTGCTCCACTGCTCTTTTGCGCGCGGTTGTTTT
>JAEZJA010000102.1 GCA_023415895.1 Bacillota bacterium | reverse complement strand
CTCTTTCCGGCGGGCTGGCTGTTGTATCGGAAAATGTACCGGCCGTTTATCATAGCGGCATGCGTCATTTTTTTGCTGTCTGTGCCCTCCGTGATCAAAGCGGTCTATGTCTGCCATGCTCTGTCGGAGAATTCTTCGGCAATGCAGGCGTATCTGGAAACCAATGCGGTGCCTGCGGGCTGCGTGCCGGTCGGAATGGATCGTTTGGCACAGCTTGCCGGCACGGTGTCTCTACTGGCTCGGGGCATTTTTTCGTTCAGGGCGAATGCTCTCTATTATCGCTATGTGCGGGAACGCATTCAAGCAATTCGCCAGTCCGATCCTGATCCTCTGTGCTACCGCTACGAGCTGTCAAAGTGCGGCGGTACCAATACGTTCGCCGTGGCAGTCTATGGCGGCACGCTGCTGGTCATCACGCTGGCGGCAGTGGTTGCTCTTTTCTTGATAGGATAAGGAACACACACTAGAAAAGAATTCGGAAACTTATCATCTAAGGATACTAAGCTAAGGAGACGATGTCATGTCATTTCAAAAAATTCGCAAAGCCGTTATTCCGGCCGCAGGGCTGGGCACACGTGTTCTGCCTATCAGTAAGGCCATGCCCAAGGAAATGCTGCCCATCGTGGACAAGCCCGCTATCCAGTATATTGTGGAGGAAGCCGTTCGTTCAGGTATTGAAGATATTTTGATCATCACCAATCGTGGCAAAAGCATTATGGAGGATCATTTTGATCATACCCCCGAGCTGGAGCAGCGTTTGGCTGCCTCGGGCCGTCAGCAGACGCTCGACGAGCTCAACGAGATCACCCGTCTCGCCAATATCTATTATATCCGTCAGAAGGAAACCAAGGGCTTGGGACACGCGGTCAACTGTGCCCGTTCTTTTGTGGGCAACGAGCCCTTCGCCGTGCTGTATGGCGACGATGTCATCATCGGCGACGACCCCGCCTGCGGTCAACTCTGCCGCGCTTATGAGGAATACGGTCGCGGCGTGCTGGGCATCAAACAGGTAACACCCGAACAGATTGTACGCTACAGTTCTTTGAAAGTCGCGCCCCTTCGCGACAATCTGTATACGGTGACGGATATGATCGAAAAGCCCACGCCCGATCGTATCTTGTCTCTCTTCTCCATCCTGGGGCGTTGCGTGCTCCCCCCCTCCATTTTTGATATTCTCGACAATACCCCTCCTGGAGCCGGCGGCGAGATTCAGTTGACCGACGCGATGCTGGTGTTGGCCCAGAGCGAAGGCATGACCGGTGTGGATTTTACGGGCAAGCGGTATGACATGGGCAACAAACTGGGCATTTTGCAGGCGACCTGTGAGGTCGCCCTGCAGCGTGAGGATCTCGGCCCCGATTTCAAGGCGTACTTAAAGGAGCTTGTCAAAACCTTCTGAGTCCCGTCCACAATTTATACAGCAGGAGAGTCCGATCCATGAATCTTTTCTGGGCGTTTTCTTTTCCTGACAATTCATTTTTGCGTATCGCCTACACCGCTGCAACTACGGGTCAGCCCCCATCCGGCCTAGAGCAACCCATGGATTTCGGTGCTCTGGTGTTCTCAGGGCTCGTCACCGTGGCCGTCATCTTTTTGGCACTTGTCTATTCCCGTTGGTCATTCAAAAAGATGCGCCGAATGAACAATACGCCTATCAAGCGGTATTCTTATCGCGATTTTGACGGTCTGATCGGCTTTACGCCACCTCCTGACGGCGCACAGCTGCTGCCGGGCAATCATGGCAAGAAGATCACCGCTGCCATACGGGAATCCCATCCCGACTTTGACGAAGAGACTTTTTTGTCCTTTGCCGAGCAAACCTTCCGCGCGCTGCAACACGCGCGCTGCCTGCGCAGCATGGACGAAATCGCTGAAATTCTGCACGCAGACCTGCTTCGCCGGTATGAAGCGGAAGCCCAAAGCAACCGTGAGGCCGCTCAAATACCCGTGCTGGAACCCGTCAGCATCCGCCATCTCTGGTGTCATCTTTTAATCCGTGACGCAGTCAGCGAAACGTTGAGCGTTTATCTGGCAGCCGAGATCCCCGCTATGCTTACCAATGAAAAAACCGGCTCTCTCGTCAGCGGCAGCCCGGATGAACCGGATTATCTTCACTATCTTCTCAACTTTGAGCGAGCCGATGGGCAGACCGGTTGGATCCTGCGCAGTCTGACATCCCTCAAAGACTTCACCTCCCTGGATGAGCGGGGCGTTGTGGAATACTGAGGCTCTGCGTCGTGCACCGGTCAAACGATTCAAGGCACGGAAAGGAACGTGAACGTCGTATGGAACCCGTGACTCCCTTACATAAGCCGAAAGAACGGAGCAAAGCTGCTTTTGTGATCGCCATGGCCGTTGCAGCTGCCATGTTTCTCCCCTTTCTCGTGATTGACAGGGGACTCTTCATTTTTTACGGCGACTTTAACGTACAGCAGATTCCCTTTTATCAGATGGTACACGACGCCATCCGTGCGGGAGAGCTCGGCTGGAGCTGGACGACCGACCTGGGAGCCAACCTGTTTGGCTCCTATACGTTTTATCTGCTGGGCAGCCCCTTTTTCTGGCTGACCCTGCCCTTTCCGAGTGCCGCTGTACCCTACCTGATGGCGCCCCTGCTGATTCTTAAATTTTCCTTTGCATCATTGGCGGCCTACGTCTATCTGCGGCGTTTTGTGCGTCCGGATGCGGCGCTGATGGGCGGCCTTTTGTATGCCTTTTCGGGCTTCTCGGTCTATAACATTTTCTTCAACCATTTTCATGAAGCGATCATCTACTTTCCCCTGATGCTGCTGGGCATGGAGCTGTATATGAAGGACGGCAAGCGAGGCATTTTCGCGCTGACCGTTTTTCTGAGCGCCCTGTCCAATTATTACTTTTTCATCGGGCAAGCCTTTTTCCTGATCATCTACTGGTTTATCCGCATGCTCTCAGGCGATTGGCACTGCACCGTGTCCAAATTTCTCGGCCTGTTTTTCGAGGCTGTTGTGGGCACGGCTATGGCCGGTGTGCTGCTGCTTCCCGCCTATTATGCGGTCATTCAGAATCCGCGCACGAACAATATTCTGGCTGGTTGGGACGCGCTGCTCTATTCCAAGCCCCAGCGGCTGCTGGATATTCTGCATTCCTACTTCTTCCCGCAGGATATTCCCGCCCGTGCCGGTTTCTTCAAGGATTCGGATAACAAATGGTCCTCCATGTCGCTCTGGCTTCCGGTTTTCGGCTGTTCGGGTCTGATTGCCTATATGCAGTCGCGCCATCATACCGATTGGCTGCGCCGATTGCTCGTTGTCTGCTTTATCTGCACGGTGGTACCCCTGCTCAACGCCATGT
>JAEZJA010000041.1 GCA_023415895.1 Bacillota bacterium | reverse complement strand
GTATAGCACAACCCCATGCAAATTACAATTCCCCATGCCTCCTGCCCGCTGTATACGACACATGCAGCCGTTTTTCCGAAGGGTTATTTCATATGCCAGCATTCTAAAACAGCTCCATTGGCTCACTCAGCGGTTGAACTGGATGCTCAAAACGCAATATATGTAGTATGGGTATTTGTTGCTTCATTGTGTTCGGCTTCCGTTATAATAGGAAATATTTGTCTGTCCGGTACATATTCTTACCGCTTCACTATTGCTCTTATTCAAAAAAAATACTATAATGATTCTATTAATATACGGATATAGGATGTCTGAACTGGTTTTCGTCTTTGTATAGTTGAAAGGATCAAGGAGATATGAACTCAAGGACAGAGGAAGGCAAATTTGTATACGTAGTAGATAAAGATTTCAAGCTTGTCTACATCAATGATGAGGTGATAGCCGCCATACCCGAAGCCACGTGCGGTCAATATTGTTATGAAATCATTGGAGGAGAAAAAAGCCGCTGCTCAATCTGCCCCTTAGGCAACAGCAACTATGGACAAGCAATTTTATACAATAACCGTATGAACACATGGATTCGATCCATCTATTCTCCCGTTGAGTGGCCCCAGGTGGGAATGTGCCATTATGTTCTCTCCAGCATTATTGAAGATAAAAAAATGTCAAGTGTAGAGTATGATGAGCTTTTGGAAATCAACTATTCTGAATTAAAAAATACCGAAAAAAACTACCAAAATACAAACACAACTGACGGACTTTATGACAGAAATACATTTTATTCCTGTGTGGCAGAAACCATAGGAAGACTCACCGATGGAGTCGCGATGTGCATCGTTGCCATTGCTATTGAAGGACTGAAGGTTTTTAACGATTGGTATGGACAAGAGAAAGGCACACAACTGCTTTCGGATATAGCGGTATATTTAAAATCGGTGGCAAGCACGGAGCCCTGTACGGTGGCAGGGTATTTAGGAGCGGACGACTTTGTGCTTCTTACCCCCAATAACCCCAATAAAATCAAAGACATTTATCAAGGCACTCTCGAAATCATAAGATCCTATTGCGATACATTGAATGTGTTACCGGTCATTGGTGTTTATCAAATACTTGACAAGACGGACAGAATTTTCAAAATGGTTGACCGCGCCAAAATGGCAGCCAATGCGGTACGAGGCAATCATTTGAACCGAATAAACGTATTTGATGATGCCATGTTTGATACCTATGCGTCGGATACCATTCGATTATCGGATATTCAAAAAGCCCTTCAGCATGACGAATTTACTGTATATTTCCAGCCAAAATGCCATATGAATACAGGCAAAATCGTTGGAGCGGAAGCCCTGGCTCGTTGGATTACTCCTCAAAAAGAAGTAATTAACCCCAGCAAGTTTGTACCCTTTCTTGAAAAAAGCGGACTAATCAGCAAGCTTGATGTACTTATTTGGGAAAAAGTATGCATGTGGCTGAGAAAAATGATAGATCAAAAACGAAATGTACTTCCCATATCCGTAAATGTATCAAGGGTGGATTTATATTTTGTAGATGTTCCCGAGTTTTTATCCAAATTAGTCAAAAAATATAATCTTCCTGCCAATTTGATTGAAATTGAAATTACGGAAAGCGCCTATGCGGAAAATGACGAAACGGTAGGCGAGATTGTCGAAAGACTTAATAATGCAGGATTTCAAGTTTTAATGGATGATTTTGGAGCAGCCTATTCCTCTCTCAATATGCTTCAAAACATAAAAGTTGATGTTTTGAAAACAGATAGCCGGTTCTTATATCCCAAAGAGAAAAATAACAATAACGGACAACATATTTTACAATCAATTTGTGATATGGCTAGTATTATGAATATTGGCATGATCTCAGAGGGGATTGAAACCGAAGAGCAAAAGCAAATGCTTTTGGATATGGGATGCCGCTGCGGACAGGGCTTTTATTTCTACAAACCCATGCCTATGGCCGATTTTGAAAAGCTTATGGACACTCCAGAATTAGTCGATGAGGAAAAAAATATCGCCCAAAAGACAATGATTGCGACGAATGATATTTTGAATGTCCATTCATTTACTGACGGCATGAAAGATAACCTGATGGGCGCTGTGGCTATTTACGATGTGTATAAAGGAAAAATCCTTATGACGCAATGCAGTGACCAATACGTATCTCTTTTAGGGAAACATCATGTAGATGGCATTCATATAAGCATCGAGAAGATTTACCCGGGACAGTTGAAAAAGATTCGCGATGTGTTTAAAAAAGCGAAAAAGAACCCCTATACCGGAGCCTCTTGCGATATCTGTCGTCATATTGATGGAAGACCGAACCTGTGGCTGCATGTCAGAGCGTTTTTTCTCAATGAAAATTCCGGCCACGATAAATTTTACTGCACCTTAAGTGATATAACCGAAACCTATCAAAATATGGAGATTGTTGATTTTTTAAACAACGATATGCCGGGCGGCTATTACAGGCATATCGATAATGAAAAATGCGAGTTTACGTTTATAAGTCAAAGATTTTTGGATATCACTGGTTTTTCAGCGCAAGAGATTCAACAAAACTTTGAAAACAGCTTAACAGCTATGATTCATCCCAATGACAGAAAAAGCATCCATAACG
>JAEZJA010000016.1 GCA_023415895.1 Bacillota bacterium | reverse complement strand
CCGTGACCGAAATCTTTGTCACATCGCCCAACGATGAACGCATGTATGAAAATACAGACAAGATGGAGATCACACTCGTCACCTGTTACCCCTTTGTGTTTGTAGGCTCCGCCCCCGACCGCTGCGTCATTCGCGCTGTGGCGGCTTCGTAAGAGGCGGAGAATGCAATAAAAATCGCCGTGCCCTTGTGGGTACGGCGATTTTTTGCGGCATTTCCAATACACATTCTGCCCCGGCGGCATATCCCGATAGAACGATAGGTATTCCTGCTTATTTGCCTTGCCTGTGAGATGCTGCCTTCCATGCGCAAAGCGATGATGTTCTCGTGCGTGGGTATTTATTGACACCCCTCATCCTGCAATAAGCGCTGAGTATAGGGGCAGACATAAATACATCTGCCGCATTGCGTAATCTCGATACCAAAGCCCTGCATCGCCCGCTGTCTTGCTGTTGTCCGGCACAGCTTCGCATCAAAGAATTCGTCACGATAGAGATCAACTGACCATAACCTGCCCGATATCGCACCGGCAGGACAAGCTTTTTTGCAGATTTCACAGTTCCCGCATTTTGATGTGTTGACTGGTCTGGCAGTCTTGAGCGGCGCGTCCGTCAAAATGGAGGAGATCCGCACCATGGGGCCGTACTCCTTTGTGACGAGTAAAGCGCTTTTACCGATCCAACCGAGTCCCGCACGCGTAGCAACGGTTTTATGAGGCAATTTCGTCGTGCAATCAACTTCTGACTGGTGCACATAATCCATTGACTGCGCAACGGCCTGATAACCAAGCGCTTTTAAATAATCCGCACCCAAATTCACAAGCATATCCAGCTTGTTATTGAGCGAATTGTATTCGTCGTAATACGCCATGGTGGGAAGATTGACAATGCCTTTGATGACTTCCTTCGAATATTTCACGGCCACACCAATGCCAACAGGCAGGCCACAGCGAATGTTTTCCGGTAGTTCGGTCAAATCACCAAATCCCACAAGATCGGCACCGTGGCAAAGCAGTTCATCTTTGATTCTTTGGGTCAGATCTTGCATCGCTTTCGCCTCTCCAACACTTTCAGCCATTTGCAGCTTTCTCCAGACGTTTGGGTTTAGAAGTTGTTGTTTTTTCCGCTTCTCTTTCAAGAGCCCATTTGCAATATAGTTCCTCGGTGGCAAGAGCAATTTTTGTTACAGAGAAGTTCTTGCCGTGCGGATAGATATAATAGGTATCCTCAAGCGTATTGAGGTCAATGCAATCGCCGCACTTGCCACGATAGTCATATTCAATATGGCAGGAATACTGAGAGCTGACACTCTTCTCCATCGAGAAAGGTTCAAACTCCATGCTTCCCTTTAAATGAAAGCCGGTCATATCATGGATGAGCGTCCCGTTTCCAAGTGAAATGAATTTTCTGGCATTGGGTAACGAATTCACATGACATTCCGCTTCAAAATAATACGTGCCGTCTTGAATCTCACGGCGAACCTCTTCACGCTCCCATTCATACCAATCGGGAATGTGTGTGAATTCGGTGCTTCCATTCACCGCTTCTAGCTCTCCATATTCCGTCATCTGCCACCGCTTTGAGCACGCTTCGCAGAACAACTCCGTCCCTTCGCTCATCATACGGTATTCACTGCCGCAGGACGGGCACTTATACAGGACCTTATGTAGCCCTTGTGCACGAAAAGGCTCATCAATCCTTATTTGATGCTTTTTTTGCCAAGCATAATCATCATAAAAAAACTCTTCGCGGATGGCTTTATTAATCTCGTCGGTTGACAGCTGCTTCACTTGCTCTGCCGTAAAGAGCTGCTTCATGTCCGCTACCATGCCGCTCACCTTGCGTTTTCTGTGGTTCCAGAACGGGGAATAAAGGTGGTGGCCGTGACAAACAAGGGTTACAACCGGGACACCCATCATGCGGCACATCGCCCCCAGAGAGTCGGGCAGCACCGCCGTTGTGCCGCAAAGGGAATAGCGTGCTTCGGGATAAAGCACCAGGATATCACCGTGATCAAACACACGCTTGATCTGGCGTATCAGACGAATATCGGAGGTGAACTTGCGCTTGCATATTCCCCCCACATTGCGCACCAGCCATTCGCGTCCAATAAATCCATCAATCGCAATCACATAGTTTGCCCGGTGCGGAAATATGGCTTTGGTTGCAACTTTGAAGTCATAGAATGCGTTATGATTACACAGCAGGAGGTAGGGCGGTTTCAATCCTTCACAGTTGGTCTTAACGATTTTCGAATTGTGCAGTTTTACAAAGGGCAGCGTAAGTGCCCACACGATTGGACGTAGAAAATGCCTTTGGCGGATGGGCGGGGCGCTCATATCAAATCGCTTAATATGTTTCTTCATTCGTTGATCCTTTCGATTGGAAGATAAGAAGACTTTCATTGTTACTTGTATTTTACCATAAACATGGAAACAAGTCGATAGATTACAGAAATCCCCTGCTATAAATTCGAATAAGAAATGCAGACTGCTTAACTCATGCTGCCCTTATTGACTTTTTGTGGGGGTGTGCTATGATGGCATTTGTCGATTATCTTGTTTTTTTGTTGGAGGAGGATCGTATGGCTGAGAAAAAAACAGTACCCCCCCGAAAAGCCAATCGGCGCTACCGTTTGCTACAGCTGGTACTGATGTCCATGTTTGCTGCCATGTCGTATGTGGTGCTGATTGTGTTTCGCATTCCCTACCCTGCGCCGGTGGGAACGCCCTTCCTCCATTTTGGTAACGCCGTGGTTATTCTGGCGGCGCTGCTCATCGGCGGCTGGCAGGGGGGACTAGCGGGCGCTGTGGGCATGGGCCTCAATGATCTGGTTTATGGCTACGGTCTATATTCGATAAAAACAATCCTTCTGAAATTTGGCATCGGTGTGTTTACGGGGGTGGTTGCC
>JAEZJA010000266.1 GCA_023415895.1 Bacillota bacterium | reverse complement strand
CATTCATTTTGCCTAGCCTCCCTATACCAGTGAACGTGCCGAGCTGAAGGTCATATCCTTGCTTGAACAGGTATCTCATTATGCGGGAAGCATTGAGCTGCACATCGTTCCGTTTACGCATATTCAGGAAGAAATCGAGCGCCATTGCCCCGAGGATTTGTTTACGATTATCATGCGCCGGTTTATGATGCGCATTGCGACACAGATTGGCGAGAGTGTAGGCTGTCAGGCGTTGATCACAGGCGAGAGCGTGGGACAGGTGGCCAGCCAGACCATCGGGGCGCTGGCTTGTACCGATGCCGCGGCCGGTCTGCCGGTGTTTCGTCCATTGATTGGCATGGATAAAGAGGAGATTATTGCGATTTCAAGGCGTATTGAAACCTTTGACATTTCGATTCAGCCATACGAGGATTGCTGCACGGTCTTTACACCCCGCCATCCCCGTACACGACCCAAGTTGGAAAAAGTGCTCGAGGCGGAAGCCGCACTGGATGCACAGGCGCTGATTGACGAAGCCATTGCAGGCGTCAGGCGCAAGACGATTTGAGAACAAACCGCTATCGTGATAGCCTGAAACGCTGGAAGGGGACGAACGTTCCCCATGCGGAGGGAAAACCATGAACGCCGAAATCATTACTATTGGAACCGCGGGCACTCAGCCGCTTCTTGAGGACAGTACAGACTCAGGAAGTCAGTTTTTGACGCGTGAACTGTCAGTCTATGGTCTGGATACGGTACGTCAGACAGCTGTGCAGGACGAATTTGTTCCGATCAGGGATGCCCTGCGCCTTGCTCTCAGCCGAAGCGAGTTGATCGTCCTCTGCCAGGCAGAAGACGAAAAAGCCGGCGTTCCGCTGCACAGCTACAGCAAGGATGCCGTGTGTGATATTCTTTGCCTGTCCCTCACGTTGCATGAGGAGAGCTGGGAACGCATCCGTGAGTATTACCTCAACACCTGCCTGGACATGCCCGAGGGCATTCAGGCACAGGCCATGCTTCCAACTGGCTGCATCGTGTTTGCCAATGATCATGGCATTACCCCCGGCTTTGCCGTAACGCGCTATGGGCAGCAGATTCTCATGCTGCCGAGTACGCCGCGCGAGATGCTCCCCATGTTCAGTGATTATGTGGCGCCCTATCTGTCCAATCTGGTCGGCGGTATGGTGGTGTCGCGCACGGTGGGGGTATTCGGCTTGTCCGAGGCCGTTTTGACCGAACGGCTGGCCGATTTGATGTCCGAGTCCAATCCCGGCGTCATTTTGTATGCCAAGGACGGTGAGGCCATCCTACGCGTGACGGCGCACGCTTCTGACCGCAAGGCGGCGTATGCTTTATGTGATTCGGTGGTCGCCGAGATCCGCAAGCGCATCGGTGTCAATGTTTACGGTGTGGATGTGGGCAGTTTGCAAAAGGCCGTCGTCATTCACCTGCTGGATAAACAGATGAAAATTGCAACGGCGGAGTCGTGTACCGCCGGACTGCTGTCGGGAAGGCTGACCGAGGTATCGGGCATATCCGCCGTGTTTGAGTGCGGTGTGGCTGCCTATTCTCCTGAGATCAAGCATAACATTCTGGGCGTTCCAAGCGCGCTGCTCGATCAATACGGCGCAGTCAGCCCCGAAGTGGCCAGTGCCATGGCCACAGGGGTGCGCCGTGTGGGCAATGCGGCGCTGGGCGTCAGTATCACAGGAGTGGCTGGCCCCGACGCCAGTGAAGGAAAGCCGGTCGGAACGGTTTATATTGCGCTCGCGGATGAAAAGCGGGTGTGGGTCAAAAAAATTGATATTGGTGTGCTGGACGGCAATACCGACCGGGAATCCATTCGTATTCTGGCCACCTCACATGCACTCGATCTGGTTCGCCGCTATCTCGAGGCTTTGCCCACGGTGATGGCGGGGGGAGAGATCCTGGCCGCCGAGACGCCACCGCCTCCGGTCATCCCTCACGGCCAGTCCTCACCCCAATCCCGTGGTTTTGTGCATCATGTTTTCCCTGGCAAGGGCGACAGCAAGGGAGATGTCGCGCGAAAGCTCGCGACGCTGTTCGGGTTTATTGTTTTGCTGATTGCACTGTTGGCATTGGTGTATACCCGTGTGTTGCAGCCCATGGGGAATCAGAAGCTGTATGATCAATTGGTCAATCTGTATGATGTGAGCGGTTCCGTGATGAATTCGGAAATGAGTGCCGATTATCCGGCGGACATGCTGACTCAGTTTTATGCACTGTATTCGCGCAATTCGGATGTGCGCGGATGGATTAAAATTGACGATACGGGCATCAATTATCCCGTCATGCGCAATGACGGCACCGGGTTTTATGCGTCGCACAATTTTGATCGGCAGGCTTCGATTTACGGCGTGCCTTACTTTTCCTCCAAAACAGCAATGGTGTCGGCGGAATCTGTCAACCGATCGTATGTCATATACGGCAATAACAGTGGCGGCGGACAGATGTTTACCGATCTGACCAAGTATTACAACAATGTGGACTTTTTGTCTTCTCATGCGCTGATTGAAATGAATACAATTTATAAAACAGCGCGATGGAAAGTATTTGCTGTCATGATTGTGGATGAGAGCAGCGGTTCCTCCTTTGACTATACACAGAACGTGTTTACGGATGAAACTGATTTTCTATCCTTTTCTGGCAACATCCTCTCCCGCTCGTTGTACCGTATTCCGCCTGGGCAGGCGGATGTACAAGAAGGAGATTCTCTGTTGCTGTTGTCCACCGATTTTGATGCACAAGCCGGTTTCATCGGTGCCCGTCTGGTGGTTGCGGCTCGACAGGTGCGCAGCGGGGAGGAGGCCAACAGCACCTTGATGGGTGTGACCTACAACCGCTCGGCGATAATGCCCTCTCAAATGATTACGGGCAGCCAATCGGGTGCGGCATCCAAGGTGCCGGTCACAACTTCTGCAGCTCAGACCGCACAGACAACGGCTGAAGAGGATGTGACAGGGGAGCAATCGAGTTCGGCGGTCTCGACCAAACCGGCTTCCACTACCAATCACACGACGACTGCCACAACGACAACAACAAAGACGGAGACCGAAGGCCCCACCGTGGATAATTCGTCGTCACCAACGGCTACGACCGTGGTGACGACGATAACGACGACATCCACTACGTTGGGTGGAGGGACAACCACCACTACACAGCCTACGGATGCACCCACTACACAGCCCCCGCTCCAAAATGGAGATTCCTCCGACAATCCGCCTATACTGGCCGGCACGGTTTTGGAATCGGTCTTCCTGCAAAACTGCCGAGTAATCGATGCTTCCAACGCCAATGCGTTGATTCAACCGGCTAATAAGCAAGAGCTGCAGATGCTGCTTGCCCGGGTGGTGAAAACGGAAATGGGGCTGGCCAGCATGATGGGCAATGATCTGGCAGCGCAAAAGGCACAGGCGATCGCCAGCTACACCTACATACTCTACTACAACCAGACCCGGTCGCAGGCCATGAGCATCAGCGGACTCAAAACGCTGGATCTGAACACCACGGCGGACAGGAAAATTTATGACGCCGTGGGCGAGGTGGCCGGCATCAAGATTCTGATCGGTCAGAATGCCATCTGTGCGATGTACAGCGCAGCAACAGCCGGTGTGACTGCTGCCAACCATGAGGTATATGCCTACGGCGCCAATCTGCCCTATCTCCAAAGCGTATCCAGCCCCTATGAAAATGCCTCTCTTGTACCACAATGGGAGACAACCTTTACCATATCGATGGACGAGCTGACTGCCAAAGTGAGTAACTACTGCGGTGTTTCAACACTGTATTTTGAGTCGGGAACTACCCCTTTCTTCGTCCGACGCTACGACAGTACAGGCAAATATGTGCTTGAAACCAACGCCTACTACCTTAAAGACGGTAAGCCGAAATACATAACCGGCTATCAGATGCGCATGGCGCTTGGAGCCGCTGCCCTGCGGTCACACGGCTTTACCGTGACGTCATCCACAGACAGTCAACTGACCTTGA
>JAEZJA010000055.1 GCA_023415895.1 Bacillota bacterium | reverse complement strand
ACAAATACGCTATGGCAATACCAAGCGCCCCTGAGAACACGCCGAGGATGCAGGTCTCCGCGTCAAATACGCGCGTGATATCCTTCTTTCGGGCACCCAGGGCGCGCAGAATGCCGATCTCCTTGGTGCGTTCGAGTACAGAGGTATACGTGATGATACAGATCATAATCAGGCTGACGACCAGCGAGATGCCGGCAAAGGCGATCAGTACAATCGTGATGGCATCCATAATCCCGCTTGTCATATCCGACATCGTGGCGGCCAGATCGGTGTAAAGTATTTGATCTTCCGCAGCCTTGCCATCGTTGTAGGCGTCGAGATATGCTGTAATTTCATCTTTAGCGGTGAAGTCCACAGGATACACCATCACCATATACGGGGTGACATCGCCGCCAAGATACGACAGCCACTGCTTTTTGCTTTCTTCGGTTAACTCGGCCATGGTGATAACGTTTTTATCGCTGTCCTTCTGTGCCTTGACAATGTCCGAATTGAGCGACTTGTCAATTACCATCTGGGAGAGCTCATCGCTGTAAGCAATGCCTGTTCCCAGAAGACCGACTGTTGTTCCCGCTTTCTGACGAACGACCCCAACAATGCGGACGGAAATGCTGTCGGCAGAATCGTACATGGTCTGATAATCGTTGCCGGGCAGGAAGGAACCCATCTGCGTTTTAACATAATAATCGTTGTTAGAAACAATGCGGAAATCCGTGCCGACAATGTCCGAAAACTTAATCGCTTCGGTGTTGTCTGTTTCAAAGCCAAGCGTCTTCAGTTTGCTGATATCCACACGGTTTTTGGTGTCCACAACCAGCACAAGGTCCGTCGCGCTCCGCGGATAATTTCCGGCCAGCAGGTCATAGTTTTCCTCAAGATAGGGCGTATCCCCTTCCTGCAGCTTTTCGGGATAGGAGGACATCCCCATTCCCCGCATGCTGGTTACATTTTGTGACCCCATACCGTTTGCTTGTTGTGACGAACCGGACAGGGACACCGGCTTTATCTCACCATTGACCTTGCGCAGAAGGTTCATGGACACAATGCGGGTATACCCGATAGAACTGCAATATTTGGGATCTATCTTTTGCAGATAGTCCATATAGTCCTGGGTAAACACGTTGGTGTGCAGGAAGGTGACGTCATTGGGATCGTACAAATAGGCTTCGTCCGAATTGGCATATTCCTCCGTTCCCATCATCTGATCTGTCATTTCTTCCCGCAGGGTGGCCATATTTTCGGCATTGATCGTAGAGGCCGTTTGCGTTATGAAGATGGGGAATTCGCTCATGGCATCACTCTGAAACTTGTCAATCTGCGTTTGGAAGCCGGTCGACAGGCTGAGGATCACTGCAATGCCGATGATACCGATGCTGGAAGCGAAGGCCGTCAAAAAAGTACGACCTTTTTTGGTTTTAATGTTATTGTAGGACAGCTTGAGGGCTGTCAAAAAGCTCATACTGGTTTTCGTCAGGTGAAAACTATCCTTTTTGGGCTTCTCAATGTGTGGATGGGAATCCGAAACAATCTTGCCGTCCTCAAAGCGGATGATACGATCAGCGTACTTCTCTGCCAGATCAGGGTTGTGCGTAACCATGATGACCAAGCGATCCTTGGCAACCTCCCGAATGAGATCCATGATCTGAATGCTTGTAGTACTGTCCAGTGCACCGGTTGGTTCATCGCACAGAAGAATTTCGGGGTTATTGGCAAGAGCGCGTGCAATCGCTACCCGCTGCATCTGACCGCCCGAAAGCTGATTGGGCTTTTTGTGCAGATGCTCCTTGAGTCCGACCTGTTCGAGTACGCCTATCGCGCGCCGGTGCTTTTCCTCCGCCGATACACCGCTGAGCGTCATGCCTAACTCCACATTGGCGACAATGCTTAGATGCATAATTAAATTGTAGCTTTGAAAGACAAATCCAATCGAGTTGTTTCGATAGGCATCCCAGTCCTTATCCGAAAAATCCGATGTCTTTTTGCCCTTGATTGTCAGCTCTCCCGCATCGTAGCGATCAAGCCCGCCGATAATGTTAAGACAGGTGGTTTTTCCCGAACCGCTGGTACCCAATATCGCGACAAATTCCTTTTCACGAAAGGCCACACTAATGCCATCCAATGCCTTTGTCTCAATATCTCCCACCGTATATGTCTTTTGTATATTTTTCAGTTCCAACATGCTTTAAATCGCTTCCTCTCGATGACAATCACCCAATAGTATACTATAATTTGCTCATTATACCCCGCGCCGGTCCATAGAGTAATAACAAATTATAAAGTTTTTGTAAATACAATACTTGTCAGTCGGTCAAACACTCGGTTTGTTATCAAGCCTACCAAATACTGTATAAAAAACTCCCTCCATGAGCTTCAGTGCTTCACTGTCTCTCACAGAGGGAGCCTGCCTTTTTTAAATGGACTCAATTGTTTAGTTCGGCTTCAGCACGCGGGTCAGGAACTGCTGCGTCTTTTCGTTGGTCGGATGATTGAAGATGACCTCCGGCGGCCCCTCCTCCGCAATGACGCCATCCGCCATAAACACGATCTTGTTCGCGATTTCCCGGGCAAAGCTCATTTCGTGCGTAACGACGATCATTGTCAGACCCGATTTGGCCAGATCCTGTATGACCTTGAGCACTTCCCCCACCATTTCGGGATCCAGTGCACTTGTCGGCTCATCCAGAAGCAGTGCCTCCGGCTCCATGGACAGCGCGCGCGCAATAGCTACCCGCTGTTTCTGGCCGCCCGATAACTGATTGGGCTTGGCATTGCAATACTGCGCCATACCCACCTTCTGCAAATACTTCAGAGCGATTTCTCTTGCTTCCTCTTTGGAACGGTGAAGCACCATCATCTGAGGTTTCATGCAATTGGCCAGCACGGTCATGTTGTTGAAGAGATTGAATTGCTGGAACACCATGCCCAGTTTGGCGCGGTATTGAGCCCAGTCGGTCTTCTCCGTCAGCACATCCTTGCCGTGGTAAATCACCTGACCGCCCGACGGAACCTCCAACAGATTCAGACAGCGGAGCAGCGTGGATTTCCCCGAGCCGCTGGCACCGATAATACAGACGACTTCTCCTTGATTGACTGTAAAGTCAACACCCTTGAGAATTTCATTCTCACCGAAGGATTTGCGGATGCCGACAACCTTCACGATTTGTGTCATTACGCATCCTCCTCTACGACCTGCTCCTCCAGGAGCGTAAAGTTTTTAGGGCCGTCCATCTTCTTTTCAATGGCTTTGAGTATGCGCGTAACCGTAAAGGTGAGCACAAAATAAATCACACCGGCGACCAGGAAGGTCTCAAAGGTACGGTACAGAACGCCCTTGACCGTTTTGGTCACAAAGAACAATTCCGAAACCGAAATCACGTTTAATACGGAGGTATCCTTTATGTTGATAACGAATTCGTTGCCGGTTGCCGGCAGAATATTACGGATGGTCTGCGGAATGATCACACTGAACATGGTCTGCCAATGCGTCATACCCAAGGCACTGGCTGCTTCAAACTGTCCGCGGTCGATGGATTCAATACCGCCGCGCACAATCTCCGCCATATAGGCACCGGTGTTGATGGACACAACCAGCAAACCAGCCGTCATGGCCGACATATCAATTTGGAAGGCTTCCATCAACCCATAATACACGACAATGGCCTGTACCATCATTGGAGTGCCGCGAAAGATTTCAACATACGCCGCCAGAATAAACTTCACGATACGCAGCAGCACACATTTCACCGGATTGTCGCCATGCTGAAGCGGAATGGTACGGATAACCCCCAT
>JAEZJA010000137.1 GCA_023415895.1 Bacillota bacterium | reverse complement strand
GAATAATGATACTCCCCGTCGCTCCCCAACGTTTTAATCAGCCGCAGTTCTTTAATGTCACGGGAAATGGTTGCCTGCGTGACCGATAAGCCACTCTCGTTCAGACGTTGCAGCAGCTCCTCCTGCGTGTTGACAGGAGTGGTTCGAATAATTTCGAGAATCTTTGCATGACGTTTGGCTTTCATGGAATCCGTCCTTTCCCATTATTTAGCGCCGACTCGCGAGCTTTTCATCAAGGATCTGGTAGAAGGGAAGCTCTTTGATTTTTATCAGCTGCGCCGACAAATTGGCGCGAAACACCTCGATACGGTCATAGGGGCCTATGCGTACACTGTCCTCCCCATCAACCGACAGATACACCTCTTCCTCCCGATGAAGACATGTGCGCACAAACAAATGCGCCTGTTGATCAAAAATGAAGGAGCGCGCCACGAGCGAATGAGCGCAGATCGGTGTCAGCAGGATACAGCTCACAGCCGGATCAATGATCGGTCCCCCCGCCGACAGCGAGTAGGCGGTAGACCCCGTCGGTGTCGCCAGAATAATACCGTCCGCGCGGTAGTTAAGTACATGTTCCTGCCCGCTTGTGACCTCCAGCTCCACCATGGGAGATTGAATTCCCCGGGCAATAACCGCCTCGTTAAGCGCGTGAAAATCCAAGACCGAACCGTCCTTAAACCGCACACGCACCTGCAGCATCATACGCTGCTCCACGGCATACTGTCCGTTTAACAGTGCCGCCAGCTGCTCGCGTTCATCCGCCTCCAGGCCAGCCGTGAAGCCCAGCCGTCCGCAATTAATACCAAGCACAGGTCGATTGCATCGGGCAGCCCGCTTGGCCGTGTGGATGATCGTGCCATCGCCCCCCAAGGCAATGGCCACATCACAGGTGGCCAGCAGCTCATCCGATGCGCTGTCGGGGAAGGCAACGTCTTTGGGCGGGAGCAACACCTGCGCACCCAGCTCGCACAGCGTATGACGGATGTCTTCCGCCGCTGCCGCAACGCCGGCCGCTTTGGTATTGGCAATAAACGCAACACGCATAGGCTCTCCTCCTACTTTTTCAACTCACGATGGGCTTGCCTCACAACGGAATCGGTCTCCAGCGGCCTTGCCGCCGCCTCGCTGCCGTCGAACTGCATCAGCGCCAGATATTCGATGTTGCCGTCTCCCCCGGCAACGGGTGAATACGTAATATTGTTGACCGTGCACCCCTGGGAAAAGAAGAAGGCGCACAGGTCGTTGATGACCCCGACATGCACTTTGGGGTCATGCACCACGCCTTTCTTGCCCACCGCCGCGCGGCCCGCCTCAAACTGAGGCTTGATCAGACACACAATACGCGCCCCCGGTTGCAAAAAAGGCAGAACAGACGGAAATATCTTTTTCACCGAAATAAAGGAAACATCAATGGAGCAAAAATTCACAGAGGCCGGGGCAATCCGTCGTGTCAGCTCATCGGTGCGGCGGATATCGGTTCCTTCGAGGTTGACGACACGCGCATCCGCCGTCAGACGGGGATGCAGCTGGCCGTGGCCGACATCGATCGCATACACCTTGCGCGCGCCGTTTTGCAGCATGCAGTCGGTAAAACCTCCGGTCGATGCGCCCACATCCATAGCACAGGCACCCTTTAGGGTGAGATTGCCGAATGCCAGCGCCTTTTCGAGTTTAAGCCCGCCCCGTCCGACATACCGCAGGTCTTCGCCCACACAGCGGATTTCATCCTCCGGCCCGACCGTTGTCGCCGCCTTACGCACGATACGGCCGTTGACCAGCACGTCGCCTGCTGTAATGCGTTCCTTGGCGCGTTGCCGCGCCCCCGCAAGGCCGCGATCGACCATTGCCGCATCCAGTCGCATCGTTTCCGGGTTCATTGTCCAGCCACCCTGTGTACAATACTTTCCACGTCCAGCCCCGCCGCACGCAGACCGGATTCCACCTTGCAGACCGGCACGAAGTCATCGATTGCCACCGCGCTGTATTCTCCGTGATAGCCTGCCTCAAGCAGCAGCGCTCCAAAGCGTTCGGCAACGCCTCCCGCCCGACTGCCTTCCTCAAAGAAGAAGATGCGGTCAAACCCCGCCGCAAGCGCGATACTATCGTCGCTCAGCGGGGCAATGCGCGTCAGCTTGAGAAGGGACACGGCGACGTTGTGCTTTTCGAGTTGCTGCGCCGCACAGCGTACATTGGCAAAAACGCGGCCATAGGTGATCAATAAAGCTGAGGCATTCGGTGTATCAAACAGCGTGTACGGCTTGTAATCCGGCTGATAGTCCTCTAAGCCGGGCAGTTCGCCGCCTCTTGGATACCGTACCGCCGTCAGGCCGCTTTCATCATATAGTGCCTGCTTGAGCGTGATGCGCAGTTCGGAAAAGCAGGAGGGCGAATAGATCACCATATGGGGAATGGTCTGTAAAAAAGCCACATCAAAAATGCCCTGATGCGTCACACCGTCGTCCCCCACGATGCCCGCGCGGTCAATGGCCAGCACAACATGTTCCCCGGCGATGGCCGTATCGTTGAGAATCTGGTCATAGCTGCGCTGCAAAAACGTCGAATAAACGGCAAATACCGGCAGCATATGATTTTTGGCCAGTCCCGAAGCGAAGGTAACGGCATGCTCCTCGGCAATGCCAACGTCAAAGAAGCGTTTGGGAAAGCGCTCGCCGAAGTCGGTCAGGCCGGTGCCGCTTTTCATGGCGGCGGTGATGGCACAAATGCGTACATCCTCGGCGGCCAGTTCACACAGCTCCTGCCCCAAAACGGCGGAATAGTTGATCGAAGAAGGCTGTGTCTGTCCGGTCAGGGTATCAAAGGCCGAAACGCCGTGAAAGATGTCGGGATTCTTTTCGGCAAAGGGATAGCCCTTGCCCTTGACCGTCGCCACATGCATCAGCACGGGACGATCCAGCCGCTTGGCGGCCTGAAAGCCCTTAATGAGATCCTCCAGATCGTGTCCGTCCAGCGGGCCGATATAATAAAAGCCCATTTCCTCGAAGAAGCTGCTCTTGGCATACATCATCTTTTTGAGCTTGGTTTTCCAATGCAATAGGCGATTGCGTAATGGGGTGCCGATCAGGGGAATACAGGCAACCACATTGCTGAACCGCGTTTTGGCGCGCACATAATGCGGCCGCGCGCGAAGCGTCGCCAGATGGCGCGCCACAAACCCCACGTTGCGGCTGATGGACATCCCATTGTCGTTGAGCACAACAATGAGCTTATCCTTGCTGCGTCCCGCATTGCTCAGTCCTTCATAGGCGAGGCCGCATGTCATGGCACCGTCGCCAATCACCGCTACGACATAACCGTCGTCCCCCAGCAAAGCTTTGGCCTTGGCCATACCGTTGGCCGCCGAGATCGAGGTGCTGCTGTGGCCGACAATAAAGGAATCGTGTTCGCTTTCCTCAGGATTGGGAAAGCCGGAAATGCCGCCCTCCTGCCGGAGGGTGGAGAAAGAGGGATACCGTCCGGTCAGCAGCTTGTGAACATAACACTGATGCCCCACATCCCACACGAACTGATCGCAGGGGGTGTGAAACACCTTGTGCATGGCTACCGTTACCTCGACAATGCCGAGATTGGAAGACAAATGACCGCCTGTGCGGGATACAGTTTCCACCAAGGATTCGCGCAGTTCCCCGCACAAACGCTTGAGCTGTGCGAGATTCATCGATTTTATATCATCAGGCGAGCGAATCGCCTTCAATATGCCTGTGGTTTGGTTTTGCGGTTGATTTTGCGTGTTCATGAAACCATCAGAGCCTCGCTTTCCTGCTGTGGTATGACGGTGGATGGGCAAAGCGGTTATCCCGGGATAAGAATACCGACCAGTATTCCCAATAGCACGCCGCCCAGTACTTCCAGCGGCGTATGGCCTATGAATTCCTTGAGGTCGATTTCATCTACCTCTTCATCGGGCACACCGTCCCCGTCCTTATCGGCATTGGCCTGTTCAATCTGATTGATGTATTTGTTGAGCAGCTTGGCATGCTCGCCCGCCTCCCGGCGTACGCCCATAGCGTCATACATGGTCACAAAGGCAAACATGACCGCAATCGCAAACAAAGGCGAATTAACGCCGTTGAAGCGGGCAATGGATATGGTCAGCGCACACACCATGGACGAGTGGGCGCTCGGCATACCGCCCGCTCCCCACAGACGTTCGGCATTCCATTTGTGCGACAGGATAAAGGTAATGAGTACCTTAGCAACCTGAGCACACAGCCAGGCAAGCGCCGCCGCAAACAGCACCCTGTTTCGAAACAATTCATACAGCAATGACATTCCGTTTCAAGCCTTTCACATCTCAATGCGCATCCGATTGTTTTTGTATCGTTTTTTCACACACCTAGTATCCCGCTATTGAGCGCGGGATAAAAGAGCGTTCGCCAGTTTTTTTAGTCCTGCTGCCTCGTCTGCGAAGCATTGCAGCGCCGCAACCGCCTGCGCGGTGCGTTCGGCAGCCAGTCGGTTGGCCTGCTCCAGACCCAGCAGCGACACATAGGTCGCCTTGCCGTTGGCATCGTCGCTGCCTGTGGGCTTGCCCATCGCCTCGGAGGTCGATGTGGCGTCCAGAATATCGTCTACGATCTGAAAACACAATCCCAATTGGGTGCCAAAGGTACGCGCCGCCTCCCGCTGCCCCGCGTCGGCACCGGCAATCCAGCAGCCCATCTCGCAGGCCGCACGGATCAGTGCAGCCGTTTTGCCCCGCTGCAACTCCTCCAGAGCGGACAGCTCAATGGTCTTGCCTTCACTTTGCAGGTCGATCACCTGACCGCCCACCATCCCGTTGGCACCCGCCGCATCGGCCAGACAATAGGCCGCCTGCAGTGCCGCTCTTGGGTCGATGCCCTCCCAGTTTTCAGGGTTGAGCATCACCTCAAAGGCACGCGTCAGCAAGCCGTCTCCGGCCAGCAAGGCCATCGCCTCACCAAACGCCGCATGCGCTGATGGACGGCCGCGCCGCATCGGACTGTTGTCCATGCAGGGAAGGTCGTCGTGCACCAGCGAATAGGAATGAATCATCTCCATCGCACAGGCAAAGGGCAGAGCCCGCTGAGCATCACCGCCGCACACACGACAGAATTCCATCACCAGCACCGGCCTCAGGCGTTTGCCTCCCGCGGCACAGGCGTATTGCATGCCTTCAAAAACCGTTTTCTGCAAGCCCTGATCGGCAGGCGGCAGATACCCGGGCAGAGCCCGTTCAATATCTTCCAGAAACCCATTCATTGCGTCATTGTACAGTGAACTTCCCATACCGTATTATTCCTCTCCCCCGCCGTTATCATCCGCTGCGGGCGAAGCCGCCACATCGGCGGCTGTTAGCTTTATAATCGTCTGCTCGGCAGTTTTGAGCGATTTGGAGCAATAGGCCGTCAGCTTGGTTCCTTCCTCAAACAGCTTGAGCGACTCATCGAGTGTGCAGCGGCCGCTTTCGAGCATAGAAACGATCTGTTCCAGCCGCGTCATCGCTTTTTCAAATGTCCATTCGGTTGCCATCGGAGTCCACCCTTTCGGTGTTAAATATTGTAATCAAAACTTTCAGTCGGCGGTGCAGTGTACCGTGCCGTCGGTCACGCGCAGCTCCAGCTTGTCACCGGGACTTACATCGTTCACGCTCTTGACGACCTTTCCGTCCGTATACGGAATGGAATAGCCGCGAGACAGCACCTTGAGCGGACTGAGCGCGTCCAGCTTGCCGCTGACAGCCGCCAGCCGCCGTTCGGATTCACTCAGACTCTTATGTGCCGCATGAGCAAAGGATTTGGTCAAATAATCCAGCCGCATGGACTGCTCCTCGACATAAAACAGCGGCGTCGTCAGGCAGCGGCGTCCCCGCACCACGGCCAGACGATGAGAAGCGGCATCCACCACCGCGCGGGTGCGCTGACCCGCGAGGCTCTGAAGCTGCTGCAGTCGGCTGAGAAGCTGTGTACTGTCCGGTACGGCCAGCTCGGCAGCGGCCGACGGCGTGGGAGCGCGCAGATCGGCGACAAAATCGCAGATGGTAAAATCGGTCTCATGACCGACGGCGGAAATGACGGGAATGCGCGAGGCATAGACCGCACGTGCGACCCCCTCGTCGTTGAAAGCCCACAGCTCCTCAATCGAACCACCGCCACGGCCGATAATAATGACATCGCAGGCATTCGTGTTGTTGAGGTGCTGCAA
>JAEZJA010000126.1 GCA_023415895.1 Bacillota bacterium | reverse complement strand
GCATTAAGCGTGGCGATGACATCTGCCTGATGAAAATCAGTCCCCATGGTTCAACATTAAATTTGCGATTTAACAAAGGAAATACTTCATTGCAAAAGCCTAGTATTTAAGACGGTTCATGGTCTTTAAACCAAAAAAATAAGGACTCTGGTATTGTATCAATACCAGAGTCCTTATTTGGTGCCGGTGATCGGGGTCGAACCGATACGGTATCGCTACCACGGGATTTTGAGTCCCGCACGTCTGCCAATTCCATCACACCGGCCTATACATCAAAGCAGTAGTTAGTATACAATATCCTTCGTAAAAAATCAAGCAGAAATTTGCTCATGCAGCAAAACAATTGGCCGCATGGTAGCAAAATGCGCTTTGGCAGTTGCAGCTGGGCTAAAAAACTGATAAACTGTTATTTAATGTTTAGAGGAGTGATGGTATATGCAGTCAAGGCATCTGATCGATCTGTCTGATCTTTCTATTGACGAATGGGAAGCGATTACGCATCTGGCATGCGATATTCGGGAACGGATCGATGATTATTATGGGGTGTGCCGGGGCAAGATTCTAGCAACCTTGTTTTATGAGCCTTCCACGCGCACGCAGATGTCCTTTCAGACGGCGATGCTGCGGTTGGGCGGCCGTATTATCGGGTTTGATAATCCCAACAACTCCTCTGTTTCCAAGGGCGAAAGCCTCAAGGATACCATCCGCGTGGTCAGCGGCTATTCCGATATTATTGCCATGCGCCACCCCGTAGCGGGTGCGGCCAAAGCGGCTTCGCTCTATTCCCGTGTACCCATTATCAACGCGGGCGACGGCGGCCACCTCCACCCCACCCAGACGTTGACCGACCTCGTAACGCTGCGCAATGAAAAAGGAACTTTCTCGGGGCTGTGTATCGGTCTGTGCGGCGATCTCAAAAACGGCCGCACGGTGCATTCGCTTATTAAAGCGATGGCCGGATTCCCCGATAACCGGTTTGTTCTGATCTCCACGCCAAACCTTGGCGTTCCATCCTATATTAAAGATTACCTGACCACCGTGGGATGTCCATGGCAGGAGGTTGACAATCTGGCCGATGCCATGCCCGATCTGGATGTACTGTATATGACGCGCATTCAAAAGGAGCGCTTTGATACTCCCGAGGAATATGAACGGCAGAAGGGCGTGTATGTTCTGGACGCGGCCAAAATGGCGCTGGCTAAGAACGATTTGATTGTTCTGCATCCGCTGCCGCGTGTAGATGAAATCACGGTGGAGGTCGATGATGACCCCCGCGCGAAATATTTTGAGCAGACTGAATACGGCTTGTATGCCCGTATGGCACTGATTATGAAGATGACCGAGGCCGACAGCAAGCAGCTCGACCCTGTGGCGTGCGGCATGCCTGTGAAGTGTGCCAACCCCCGCTGCATCACCCATCAGGAGCTGTATCTGCCTCACACCTTCCGAAAGAACGGTGATACTCTTGTGTGCGACTATTGTGAAGAACGGACAACCCTTGCCTGAGAGGCGCTATCTTGTCATCAACGGCTCCCCTCATGCCGACGGCATGACCGCTCGGTTACTGCAGGCCTTTATTGTCGCGACAAACGAAGCATCCGACACGCAGCAAACGATCACCATAGACCGCTATGACTGCTTTACACGCGCGCCCCTGCCCTGCAACGACTGCCGCGCCTGTTCCCAACACAGCGGCTGTATACGGCCCGATCTTGATGACTTCTATGCAAGCCTGGAGCAAGCGGATGTGCTGGTATTTGCCTCGCCTGTTTATAACCTGTCCTTTCCCGCTCCCATGAAAGCACTCATCGACCGTATGCAATGTTACTGGGCAGAACGGTTTGTGCGCGGTGTGCGTCCCCCTATTGCCCGGCCAAAGCAGGCCGTGTTGCTGACTTCCTGCGGAGCGGATTCACAGGAGGGTGGCGACATGCTCGAGCGACAGCTTAAGCCCGTGCTGACCATTCTCAATGCGCGTCTGGTACAGAGCGTTCATTACACTGGTGCAGATAAAGAAAATCCCCTCTCCCCTTACCTGACCGCGGCACGGCAAGCCGCTTTACTCCTTGCCGAAACCTCATGTTAAGAATTCCGTCGGGAATCACCATAAACCGAAAGGAACGAGCGCCGCATGTCCATTGCCCAACTGTTTGAAAAAAAATCCACTATATTCTCCTTTGAGGTCTTTCCGCCCAAAAAGGACAGTCCGATCGAGACCGTCTATCAGACGCTGGATCAGCTTCGCGATCTCCACCCCGATTTCATCAGCGTCACGTATGGCGCGGGGGGGAATTTGGCCGATGCCTCCACCTGTGAGATTGCTTCGATCCTTCAGGAAAAATACGGCATCCAGCCCCTCGCTCATCTGACCTGCGTAAACTGTTCAAAGACGGACATTCTGGCCATACTCGATAGACTGCGCCGCCATAAAGTTACCAACATTCTGGCACTGCGGGGGGATATTGTTCCCGACCGCCCACCCAAGACCGACTTTCGCTATGCCAGTGAACTGATTACTTTTATTCGTGAACAGGGCGGCTTTCACCTGTCGGGAGCTTGTTATCCCGAAGGCCATACCGAATGCGACAGCCTGATCACCGACATCCGCAACCTGCGCAAAAAGGTGGATGCGGGCGCGGAGCATCTGGTGTCCCAGCTCTTTTTCGACAACAGCCACTTCTATTCCTTCTTGGAACGCGCGCGCATTGCCGGTATTGATGTCCCCATCGAAGCAGGCATCATGCCGGTAACCAACAAAAAGCAAATTGAACGTATGGTGTCCCTGTG
>JAEZJA010000110.1 GCA_023415895.1 Bacillota bacterium | reverse complement strand
ATTCTCAAAAAAGTCGAAATAGTCGGTAGCAAGGTCTGGAGTAAGCGGCTTTATTGTAAGGTTCATCTTTTTCACTCCTTTGGAATACTCCTGAAATTAAGGATATTCCCATCCGGATCTTTGAATTGAAACGACCGTGCTCCCCATGAGTGGGTAGTTGGCTCATTCAGCATAGTTACACCCAACGATAACAGCCGTGCATATTCGGTGTCCACATCATCCACATTGAAACCGACAATCGTGTTGTCAGAGTTTTGCCCCGAAACATAGTGAAACGCTGTGTTTTCAGTTAGCTTAGAGGAATCAATGCTTATGTTCAAGCCACCGACAGAAATTCCGGTATGAATTTCATCCCCATCTTCCGCTGCTTTTACGCCAAAGACTGTTTCGTAGAACTTGATAAGCGGCAGAACATTGTCCGAATAAGGCAAATATCAGTAAATTGTACACTCATAACTTTATTTTCCTAAGCTTTCCCAACTTATCCAACATTAACAACATACGGAACGCGTCGTATAGGATTTGCATTTTCACGAAACCCTAATCCGCATCAAAAGACCAGCCGAGCGGACATCTGCCGTCGTCGCTTTGCTGATTCATCCAATTCAGATTGCGCGCACGCTGCTGAGCTATATGCCAATAGACTGCTTTTTATCGCTGGGATTTGGCATTGTTGCGCTTGACATACTCTTTGAGGGCCTCAAAGGTTTCGGCGCTGATCACATGCTCAATGCGGCAGGCATCCTCTGTTGCCACCTTCTTATCCACGCCCAGACCGGACAGCCATTCGGCTAAAAAGGTATGCCGCTCATACATGGCATCGGCGATTTGGTGTCCCTTGGCAGTCAGTTTGATGAAGCCGTCGCCATCCATCTCAATGTACCCGTTGCCCCGCAGGTTTTTCATAGCGACGCTTACGCTCGGCTTGGTGTAATCCAACTCATTGACAATGTCAATGGAGCGCACAGCAGGATTTTTATGACTTAGGATCAGAATGGTCTCCAGATAGTTTTCTGCGGATTCCTGCATTTTCAAGCGTCATTCCTCCCATTGGTTTTGTGTGGATATGCCTATGATACCATGAAAATCGCTATAATTCAAATGGTTTAAATCTGTGAAATTATTTAAATATATTATTTAAATTCATTATTTAGATACAGCATCCTTACGCTATTGACAAAAAAGTTAGTTTGTGCTAACCTTAAGGTAAGAGTTAGAGGCTCCTAACCTCATGATATACCCATCGGTTAGGAGTAGCTTACTTCCCCAGCCCAGTGCATAGAGACAACCAAAAACGGGAGATGGCAAGATGACCTTAAACGAACTAAAAATCGGAGAAAAGGCAAGGATTGTGGCGGTACACGGACAGGGTACCCTGCGCGACCGACTGCTGGATATGGGACTCACCCCCCATACCGAAGTCATGATCCGCAAAGTTGCTCCGCTGGGCGATCCCATTGAACTTCACCTGCGGGGGTATGAGCTGACCTTGCGTATAGCCGATGCCGAAAGCATTGAGATCGAAGGTGAGGCGTCATGATCTTTGCCCTTGTCGGAAACCAGAACAGCGGTAAAACCACCCTTTTCAACCAACTGACCGGCTCCAATCAGCATGTCGGTAATTTTCCAGGCGTTACCGTGGAAAGCAAGGAAGGAACCATTCGCGGTCACAAGGACACCGTGGTTGACCTTCCCGGCATCTATTCCCTGTCACCCTATTCCAATGAAGAAATTGTCACGCGCGATTTTATTACTAAACAGCGGCCTAACGGCATAATTAATATCGTGGATGCCACCAACATCGAGCGCAATCTTTACTTAAGTTTACAGCTGATCGAACTGAACATTCCCATGGTGATAGCTCTCAACATGATGGACGAGGTGCGTTCCAACGGTGGTACGATCAAAATCGACCAGATGCAGGAGGAACTTGGCATACCTGTCGTCCCCATCTCGGCGAGCAAAAATGAGGGCATCAGCGAGCTAATCGACATCGCTCTGAAAACAGCGGAAGGCCGGATAAGCCCCAAGAGGCAGGATTTTTGCAGCGGCGCCGTGCACAGAACCATTCATGCGGTAGCCCACATGATCGAAGACCATGCAGAGGGACTTCATATGCCTGCAAAATTTGCCGCCACCAAGATTGTGGAAGGCGATCAGCCGTTGCTCACCGATCTCCGGCTTTCGGAATCCGAAATGTTATCCATCAGCACCAGCATCCGGGAAATGGAGGATGCGCTGCAGACCGACCGAAAAGCGGCCATCGCCGATATGCGCTATTTCTTTATCGACAAATTATGCCGCGACACAGTGATAAAACCCAAGGAGAGCCGCCAACATATCCGCAGTGTCAAAATTGACAACATACTGACGAGCAAATATCTCGCGATTCCGATTTTTATCGCCATCATGGGGCTGGTTTTCTGGCTGACCTTCGGCGTTATCGGCAGCTTGCTGAGCGACCTGCTCGCAAGCGGCATTGACTGGTTCAGCGGCGTCGTGCAGGAGGGCCTGACAGCGGCTGGTTTCAACCCCGTCATGATTTCTCTGGTTGTGGATGGCATCCTTGCCGGCGTGGGCAGCGTACTGTCCTTTATTCCAACGATCGTCGTGCTGTTCTTCTTCCTCTCCATGCTGGAGGACAGTGGGTATATGGCGCGCGTTGCCTTTGTGATGGATAAGCTGCTGCGCAAAATAGGCCTATCGGGACGCAGCTTTGTTCCCATGCTGATCGGCTTCGGCTGCTCCGTACCCGCCATTATGTCCGCACGCACGCTGTCGAGCGAACGCGACCGCAAAATGACAATCTTTCTCACACCCTTTATGAGCTGCAGTGCCAAGCTGCCCATCTACGGCATGTTCACCATGGCTTTCTTTCCAAAGCACCGGGCACTGGTGATGATCGGGCTGTATGTTCTGGGCATGCTGCTCGGCGTCATCAGCGGGCTGCTTCTCAACAAAACCGTCTACCGCGGCAATCCCGTGCCCTTTATTATGGAGCTGCCCAATTATCGTCTTCCCAGCTTGAAAACCGTGATGCTGCTTCTTTGGGAAAAGGCCAAGGATTTTCTGACCCGTGCCTTTACGGTGATCTTTATTGCCTCCATGGTCATCTGGTTCCTGCAGACGTTTGATAACCGTTTCAACGTGGTTGCGGACAGCGCCAACAGTATGCTGGCGGATATTGGCCGGTTCATCTCCCCTGTTTTCGCTCCGTTAGGCTTCGGCGACTGGCGCGCTTCCACTTCCCTGATCACCGGCTTCATGGCCAAAGAGGCTGTTATCAGCACCTTTGCCGTTCTGTCTGGTGCGAGCACCGCCGAACTGCCCGCCGCACTTGCCACAGTCTTTACCCCGGTTGCTGCGATGGCCTTTCTGGTGTTTACCCTGCTCTATTCCCCTTGTGTCGCCGCCATCGCCACAGTGAAACGGGAAATGCAAAGTGTTAAGGCGGCGACCGCCGTTGTTGCGTATCAGACCCTTGTTGCGTGGATCGTATCCTTCGTCGTCTTTCAAATTGGAAACGCCATATTCTAATGCTTAATGGAAAGAGGACTGTCGTATGAGCCTAGTGGATTATCTGCTTCTGTGTGGTATTCTCGTTCTCGCCGGTCTTGCCATCTGGGCGATGCGCCGCAATGCCGGCGGATGCAGCGGCTGCAGCGGCTGCGACTTTGCCGACCAATGCTCCCGCCGAAAAAAGCAACATAAAAATAGGCATTCATCGTAGGGATTGTCGCGCCCTCCCCATGATGACGAATCCGGCCGCAAGAATCATTCTTGCGGCCGGATTTTGGTTAATCATCGTTTTGTTATTCCAAACGGGAGGAATCGGACATGGGATAGCTGAACTGACTGATATCGTATACACCCGATGACAGCACCCCTGCATACTTGAGCGCCCTGCCCGTTCCGATCGCCACACAGGTCGTCGGATCTTCGGCCATATGACAGTCCACGCCGGTATAGCGGGATATCGCATCGACCATGCCTGTCAGCAGTGCGCCACCGCCGGTTAGGGTAATGCCTCCCGACAGAATGTCACCCGCCAGCTCGGGCGGTGTCGTTTCCAACACCCGCTGCACAGCCGCAAGTATCTCACGCACGGGTTCGCGGATGGCCTCCTGTATCTCCTGAGCACACACTTCCTGCGTCACCGGCAGACCGGTGACCGCATGGCGTCCTTTGACAAGGGCCGCCGGATTTTCCTCCTGCGATATCGCGCGTCCAATCTGCATCTTAATCTGTTCGGCCATCGGCAGGCCGATCACCAGGTTAAACCGATTGCGTATATAGCGAACAATGGCTTCGTCCATATCGTTGCCCCCAACACGCAGGGACAGCGAGGTGACCATGCCCTTGAGCGACAGCACGGCGACATCGCAAGTGCCAGCGCCCAGATCCACAACCATGGAACCGTTGGGCTGCGATATGGGTAGCCCGGCACCAATGGCCGCCGCAACCGTTTGTTCAATCAGCAGCACGCGTCGGATGCCTGCCGCCATGACCGCCTCTACAATGGAGCGTTGTTCGACCTCAGTGACCGAGGCAGCAATGCTGACCGAGGCGCGCGGCTTAATCACTTTATAGGCACAGATTCGGCGCACAAAAATGCGCAGCATCTGTTCGGCATAATCGTATTCCGAGATGACGCCCTTGCTCAGCGGCTGGATGGCCTGAATGGAATCGGGCGTACGTCCCAGCATGGCTGCCGCTTCCTGCCCGCAGGCAATGACAGCATTGGTCTTGCTGTCCACAGCGATTACCGTCGGCTCATCCAGCACTACGCCGCGCCCGGGCACATAAATGCGCACGTGTGAGGTACCGAGGTCAATCCCCATATTCATACCCAGCATTCCTATAAACCTCTCTTCGACAAATAAAATGATAATTTGCAAAAAGTATACAACAGGTTTACTCCTTTGACAAGCGGGTTGCTGCTGCTGTTACCGCATAGACCGCTGCCGCGCCATATATTTTCAGCATTTTAGCGCATTCGTCCATCGTTGCGCCTGTGGTATTGGTATCGTCCACCAACAAGATTGTCGTGCCAGCCAAGGGGATACTGCCGTTTGTATCAAACACCCCCAGCACATTGCCGCTTCGCCGGTAGGCGGGCAGATCACGCTGTGCGGCGGTATGCCAGCATTTAACCAGCGTTTCGCTCCAGGGGATGCCCAACCGCTGTGACAATCCTTTCGCCAGCAGAGCACTCTGATTATACCCACGCACGCGCCTTGTCTGCGCGCTGATAGGAACGGGAATGATGCAGTCGAATGAAATGCCGGCGTATTCCCGCATTACCGCTTGTGTCATTGCTTCGTACAGCAATTCAGCGGCATAGGGCTTATCTTTAAATTTCAGGCGATGAATCGCGGCTCTTGCAGCCCCCTCATAGTAAAAGGCGGCAATGCAGCGGTCGGTATGCCGTTGATGCTTGCCACAGCGGCAGTCGGCAATATGGCGGCCACACAAAGGGCAGAGCGGAGGAAGGATGGGCACCAGCTGTTGACGACAAGCGGCACAGACCAATTCACCGCACACGACTACCTTGCCGCAGCCGCAGCAGCGCTCGGGATACAGCACCGCCACCAGACGCTGCCTCCATGTCCGTGTAGCCATGCGCACGCTCCTCCCCGCTGCTGGAGTATCTCTATTTTATACAACAGTGTTTATTTATGATATTTTCCACCCGCGGAAATTTGCATCGCGCGATAAATCTGTTCAAGCAGCATCACGCGCGCCAGCTGATGTGGAAACGTCATAACCGACATGGACAGACGTACCGAGCAGGCCGCCTTGGCCTCCTCAGACAGTCCCCAAGAGCCGCCGATCAGAAAGGCGATGTCCCCCTGACCGTGAACGGCCAAGTCGTCAAAATAAGCAGACAGCTCAGGGGATGTCATCGTGCGTCCTTCAATACACAGCGCAGCCTTGACGCAGTCATTGCCCACCCTAGCAAGCAGACGCCGCCCTTCGGCAGTCAGCGCCGCTTCGATCTGCGCAGGAGACGCATGCTCCGGTACGCGCTCCTCGTCCACCTCCAACACCGAAAAGCGGCAGAAGCCGCCCAGCCGTTTGGCATATTCCGCACAGGCACTGCGCCAATAGGCTTCTTTTAGCTTTCCAACACACAAAACCGTTACGCTGCGCATGATTAGTCTCTCCACCCATCGGGTATTCTAATACCGTTTTAGAATAGGCACATTGGTGCCGTCGCATCGCGCGGCGCCACACAAAGCGTGAAGTCTTTGCCTTCTTGCAATCCCGAAGCGTTCAGTGCTGTCAGCGACGTACGCTGCGCAAGCTCGGGGAAATTGTTTTCCTTGCTCAGATGACCAAGGTAGAAACGGGTCGTACCGCTTTGCGCCAAAGCCGTCAGCTCGGCCGCACAGCATTCGTTGGACAGATGCCCCGTATCGGCCAGAATGCGCCGCTTGAGATAATAGGGATAGGGGCCGTTTTCCAGCATTTTCACATCGTGATTGGATTCAAGAAGCACCAGATCGCAGCCCTTCAGCGCACCACGGATGGTGTCGGTCATGCATCCGGTATCGGTCGTCACCGCCAAGGTGCGCTCGTCCCCCGTGTGTACACGGAAGCCCAAACTCTCACGGCTGTCATGAGAGGTATGGAAGGCGGTTACCCGCATCCCCGCCGCCTCGACGCCCTCTTCAGGCATGACCTGCGCGCGGTTGCCATCTGTAATCACCTGTGCATCATAGAGCGCATCCAACGTTCCCGCCGAGGCAACCACCTTGTAGCCGTATCGCTTGACCAGCACGCGCAGACCCGCTATATGATCCGAATGCTCATGCGTCACAAAAATCGCCTCAATGGATTCGGGTGCAATCTCCCGTTCGCGCAGCGCACATTCGATGCGTTTGGCGCTGACACCCACATCCACGAGAATTCCCCCCGAGGATGTGCCGATGTATGTACAATTGCCGCTGCTGCCACTGAAAAGCGGACAGAATCGTGCCATTGAGTTTCCCCCTAACCCTTCAAAAAAAGCGTAACAGATTGTGTTACGCTTTTGCCTTTATGCAGATGTTAACTAGATTGTTACGTCAAACAGCTTAGAGCGCTTTGCTCACAGGCGGTTCTTTGACCGTAATGCGCCGGATATCCGCACCCAAAGCGGAAAGTTTTTCCACAATATCCTCGTAGCCGCGTTCAATGTGTTGAATCTCATCGATATGCGTCGTACCACGCGCCGCGAGAGCCGCGATTACCATGGCAATGCCGCCGCGCAGATCGGTCGCTTTGACCGGAGCCGCCGTCAGCATGTCCACGCCCTGGAAGACAGCCACCTTGCCGTCCACCTGTGCCTGCGCACCCATACGACGCAGCTCATCCACATAACGGAAGCGGTTGTCCCACACACTTTCGGTCAGGATGCTCGTGCCCTGCGCCATGGACAGCAGTACAGAAAACTGTGGCTGCATATCCGTGGGGAAACCGGGATGCGGCATGGTTTTGACGTTGCAGTGCATCAGGCCTCCTGTGCGGCTCACGCGCACCGCGTCGTCCAGTTCTTCCACATTAACGCCCATTTCCAGCAGCTTGGCTGTGATGGACTCCAGATGCTTGGGAATCACATTGCGCACCAGCACATCCCCGCAGGTCGCTGCCGCGGCCACCATATAGGTTCCCGCTTCAATCTGGTCAGGGATGATGGAATAGGTCGTGCCATGCAGTTGTTCCACTCCATGAATTTTAATCACATCGGTACCCGCGCCGCGGATATCCGCTCCCATGGAGTTTAAGAAGTTTGCCAAATCGACAATATGGGGTTCTTTTGCCGCATTTTCAATGATCGTTGTGCCGCGCGCCTTGACGGCTGCCAGCATCACATTGACCGTTGCGCCCACCGTAACAACGTCGAAATAAACAGAATTTCCCACCAGCCGCTCGGCCGATACCTCAATCATGCCGCTTTCCACAGGGGAAACCGACGCGCCCAATGCGGTGAAGCCTTTGAGATGCTGATCGATCGGCCGAACGCCGAAATTGCAGCCGCCCGGCATAGACACGCGGGCGATTCCGAAACGAGCCAACAGCGCACCGATGAAATAATAAGAAGCACGCATCAATCCGGCCAGTTCGTGGGGAACCACGTGACTGCGGATAGGGCGGGGGTCAACTTCCACCGTGTTTTTATTCACATAGCGGACAACAGCACCCAGCGAGCTAAGTATTTTCAAGGTTGTAGGAACATCAGCAATATTCGGAATATTTTCAACACGGCAAATGCCGTCGGCAAGTACAATCGCAGGTAAGATCGCGGCGCAGGCATTCTTGGCTCCGCTGATCTCGACTTCACCAATGAGACGATGGCCACCGGTAATTTCAATTTTCTCCAACCGACCCACTCCTCATAAATCAATATTTCTATTATAACACTGAATGTAAAAAAATCTACCCCAAAATGCAACATTATGACGGTTTTCCGCAGGGAATATTTGAAGATAAACCAGGCACATGATGGCGAATCTGAAAACCTTTTCAGTATATGGTGGATTCATCGATCTAAGTATTGACGCATTTATAAAATTTTAGTATCAATTGTCAAAGCAAATAGGAGAAAAGGCGTGTCCCAACACAAAAAAAGAATGATGGTTTTCCAAACGAAGCAATCGTGGTATACTGAATCTACACGAGTATCAAAAAGCTAAAGGAGACTACACATGCCGTCAACCATTTTATTTGATTTGGACGGAACACTGACCGACCCTCGGGAAGGAATTACCCTAAGCGTCCAATATGCGCTGAGCAAGCTGGGCATCGAGGAGAATTGCGACCGCCTTCTCCACTTCATCGGCCCTCCGCTCTCGGATACTTTCGCGCAATGCTACGGCTTTGATAAGGAGCAGTGTGCACAGGCGGTGAACTATTACCGCGAGCGTTTTTCCACGGTAGGCTTGTACGAAAACAAGGTCTATCCGGGCATTCCGGAGGTACTGGCCGCGCTGAAGCAAGCGGGCAAACGGCTGATGGTTGCCACCAGCAAGCCGACGGTGTTTTCCAAAAAAATATGCGATAGATTCGAAC
>JAEZJA010000064.1 GCA_023415895.1 Bacillota bacterium | reverse complement strand
GGTATGACGTCGCTCATGTGATAATAACTCAAAACGGCTGACAGCGTGAACGCCGACGCTGACAAATTCGGTTATGGCAGCAGTCTGTGGAGGAATATGAGTATAAGCCACCACACGATCAGGGGCGATGTTGACAAATTCACGCATAAAGCCATCGTAACCGCTCGATAAAAAGTGGGAATCCTTGGAGTAGTTTTCGTAAACGATATTGTCGGGTATCGTCGGGGTATTGGGAATCATGACAACGGTCTGACCTGATTGAAAGGTTCCTGTCCGGTCGGATACCACCTGCCCGCAGCATTCGTGGATGAGTGCCATGGGCAGTTTTTTGCGCAGCACCTTGGCATCGCGCAGACCTAGAAAATATCGCTGGTCGGCATGGCAGATCGCCATGTACCGAGGCCGCACGATGACATCCTGATTAAAATCAATGCTTTCATATTTGACCGAAAAAACCTGAGGACTGACAAGCTGATCGACATAATTAATCAACAGTAATTCCTCCCACCATAGCCTGAGCCATCTTATAGTCGCTGACCGTGGTGATCTTCAGGTTGGAGACTTCTCCTTTCACAAGATAAACAGGCGTCTGGCGGACAACGCAGATCTTACAGGCATCGGTCAGATCCGCCTTTTCCTCCTCGCTCAGATCGAGATACAGATTTTTCAGCAGAGACATGCGAAAGCTTTGAGGAGTCTGTCCCTGATAGATGATACGGCGGTCGGGAATGCTGTCAATAATCTTACCACTCTCCGAGGTGACAATGGTGTCCGTGGCAGGAATCACAGTATTCACCGCACCGTATTTAATCGCCGCATCGATGTTTTCTTCAATAATCCGCAAAGTGACAAAAGGACGCACCGCATCATGTGTCAGCAGAATATGCACATCGCTGGCACCGAAATCCTTTTCAATCGTGTTGATGACGTTCATAATTGTATTGTTGCGGTCACCACCGCCTGCGGCAATATGAATGCGATTTTTGTGCTCAGGTACGTATTTATCGATCAGATCCTGCATGTGCAGCAGCCAGTTGGGATGAACCCCGATATAGATGGCATCCAGCCTCGAACATAACAGAAATTTCTCAAGAGTATGCACGATGATGGGTATGTTATCCAGAGGCAGAAACTGTTTGGGCATGTCGGCAATGTGCATACGGCTGCCAATGCCGCCTGCCAAAATGGCTGCGAAAATCATACACCTACTCCATTTCTACGTCAGACACATTGATGCCTCTGAGGCTGACGCCATAATAGATTCCTTTATATATTTTATAACTGTGTTTCAGATCACAGAACACACAATCGTGATGAGCAACCTGTTTTTCTTTGGGAGGCGGCTGCATGTAATTGCCGAAGGCAATGGTCAAATACTCGTCATAGCCCACAGGCAGGGGCATGAGCTCGCCTTCAAATTCTTTGTAAACCGCCGAAGCAAAGGCTTCTTTTGGATAGCGATTTTTCATATAGCCCGGTCCGGCGCAAAGTTCCGTTATGCTGTCGCAGTCCGCAATCTGATAACGGGACATGTGGCGCTCTGCCATGCGCCACAGCTTATAGCGCAGCTTTCGCGAAGGCACGATCCCCAGCGCTATTCTGCCAAGCAGTGCCGTACCCTTACCGTGATTCTCAGGGACAAGCTGGGCACAATAAAGTGAGTATAGTAGCGCCCAGAACACCTGTGCCCTGCGCTGCCACCGAGAAGAAGGATAACCATCCAGAGGTAATATATCCAAAGGAACACCATGCGGAATATCCAGTTCCTGCTGATAAGGCTTGATAAAGGTCGTTCGGTTATCTCGGATGGTGACGAACAGATTGTGATCGGTCAGATGCTCACCGGGGCAGACCAAGGAGTACCGTTCGGTATCAGCATGCGTTTTCCACAGCGACTTGAGCTTTTCATAATCTTTTCGCGGCATGAACACATCTACGTCGTCATCCCAGGGAATAAACCCCTTGTGCCGCAGGGCACCGATGCAGCAGCCCCCGCAAAAATAAAAGAGAAGTCCGTTCTGTTCGCAGAACTTTGTGAGGTATTTCACCATTTCCAGGCTCGTCAATTGCAGACTCCGTAGCAGTTCGGGGGACAGTTTTTGCATTTCTTGCATGAGAGTTTCCTCGTATTCTCTAGCGTAACCAATAATCATATGTCAGCACATGGAAATGTCAAAATATATTAAGGCCAACATGGTCATGGTTCCCACAAAGATCAGAGGTACATTGCCCGAAATGTGCAAAATCAACTGGCTGCTTATTTATGATCGAAGACATCTCTTCTGAAGTATTGTCATAATTGTTTGCTTCATTCGCCGATTACTATAAAAGTTTGTTGCTGCCTATTTGTGCTCTGACCGGCCGGCGTATTCACGCACGATCCCTACGGCAATAGCCACGGCGCTGTCCATTCCTTCGGCCGTGATATGCTCAAACGGGCCGTGAAAGGCAAAGCCTCCGGTGCCTAGGTTGGGGCAGGGCAGTCCCATGAAGCTCAGTCGGGAACCATCGGTGCCGCCGCGTATGGGTACTTGATGCACAGGAATACCCAGCTCTTTCGTCACGCGCACGGCGGTATCGACAATATCGCGATGCTGTTCAATAATTTCCGCCATGTTGCGGTATTGCCGACGAATGGTCAGAATGACAGTGCCTTGACCGTAGTGTTCGTTGATAATGTCCGCAATATGCTGCAGCGTATGCAGACGTGCTTCAAAAATTGCCGCGTCATGATCGCGTATGATGTAGTCAAGAGTCGCATGCTCCACGCAGCCTTGCATATGGGTCAGATGGAAGAAGCCCTCGTAGTCCTGCGTATGGCGGGGAATGTCCGCGGACGGAAGCATCCCATTGATCTCCATCGCCACGAGCAGCGCATTGACCATAATGTTTTTGGCCTTGCCGGGGTGTACGCTTACTCCGTGAATCTCAAAGGTGCAGTCTGCGGCATTGAAATTCTCATGGACAACCTCGCCTTCGATCGACCCGTCCAGCGTATAGGCAAAATCGGCACCGAATCTCTCGACATCAAAGTAGTCAGCGCCTCTGCCGACCTCTTCGTCGGGAGTAAAGCCAATGCACACCTTGCCGTGGGGCAAGGGGCTGTTAATCAGCTCTTCGGCAATGGTCATGATTTCGGCAACCCCTGCCTTGTCGTCTGCGCCAAGCAGTGTGGTGCCGTCCGTGGTAATGAGCGTGCGCCCCTTCAAACTTTTGAGGGTCGGAAAATCACTCACACGTAATACCTTTCCGCTGTTTCCCAAAGGAACATCCCCGCCGTCGTAGTTTTCATGAATCTGCGGGCGGACGTTTTTTCCGTTGTAATCGTCGGTTGTATCCATATGGGCGATAAAACCGATACGCGGTACCGCTTCATAACCGGGTGTGGCGGGAATGCAGGCATAGACATAGCAGCGGTCATCCACAAAGGCGTTGTCAATGCCCATCAGATGAAGCTCTTTGACTAAATACTTTGCCAGATCAAACTGTATGCCGGTTGTGGGTGTTGTTTCGCTGTTGCTGTCGCTGGTAGTGTGAATCGCTGCATAGCTGAGAAG
>JAEZJA010000030.1 GCA_023415895.1 Bacillota bacterium | reverse complement strand
CCCCTCCAGGGGAAGGCTCCTCATTTTTGGGGTTCTTCTTTATCTACATTGGGCAGACTGTCGTCATCAGCCTGCGCATGCTCTGCAGGTGCAAGCTCCCGCACAGGAAAACGCCGACGGCGGAGAGAGCGTATCGCCCACACAAACAGCAAGACAACGCACACAACAGCCGTACACAGGGACACCACAATGCCTGCGGACAAGCCTTGGGGATAGAACGTCAGCTCAAAAGTATGTTGCCCCTCGGTCAGAGGCAGAGCGATAAAGGCATCGGCGACCAGATCGATGTCCACTGCCATCCCATCGATCGTGGCGCTCCACCCCTCGTCATAGGGGATGGAGGTAAACAATACCCCGTCGCGCGGAGCATCAACCCAACCGCTGACAAGCTGTCCGCCATTGGTTGTCTGTTTAACCGTCAGATCCTGTGCGGCGTGCTGCCGCAGCGCGTCGATGGTGGAATTGAAAGACCAGGTGTTGAAGGAGACTGCCTGCAGGCTGGTAAAATACCGTTTGCTGTCGCCCACATAGAGAGAGACCGTGAGATTTCCCGGCCCCTGCCAACCAAGGTCAATCACGCCGCGAACCAGCCGGTTTCCTTTGGGATTGAGCATCTCCCCATTGAGATACACACGGGTCAACTCGGAAAAATTATTGTTGCTGTACAGCATGACGTGCTGGTAATAGGGATTTTGGATGGTGAAGCGCACCTCAGCGCCTTCATCGGTTTCAATGTAAATGCGCTTGCCATTATCGTATAGCGTACCGCCGCTGCAGGAGGGAGTGACGGTCAGGAGATTGTAATAGGATTTGTCCGTTTGTCCAGCCAGAGAGCGGATCAGGGTGTTCGTCAACTCAAAGGGAGAACTGTTGGAGATGGGCACCTCCAAGGCTGCCGCATCCGCAAAATAGGCGAGGGGCAATGCCGTATTGTTGTAATACAGCTTTGACTCGCCCGCCGCATAGCCGGTATCCATATACCCCGCGCGATCGCCGTCGGCGCTGAAGACATAGCGCACCCCCAGCAGAGAATCCAAGGCATAGGTGGAGCCGGTAAACCGTAGGATTTTATTGTTGGCGGTGCAGACCAACCCGCAATATTTCAGAAAGCGGAAGGTGAAGCGATTGGAAACCGAGCTGTAATGACTGACAGCCGGATACCCGACAGCCGATCCCTCATTGGGGTCACGCTCATTGATGTTGCCCACACGATAAAAATTGGTGTCGGAAAAGGAATCGCCCATCTCTTGGGTGGCTTGCTGCAGGGTCGATGACAGCTCCTCGCTGTGCTGGGCATACGCTGCATAGCTTTCACGCGCCTCAAAATGCAGCTCTTTATCCAGATGCTGCAGCGAGGTAACCATATTGCTTACCGATTCCGCACACACGAGAACGGCTAGCACGGCCATACCTATGGCTTTGAGCCAGCGGCGCTTACGGGTATAAAGCAGCAGCACGGCGGCATAGACAACTAACGCGCCGAGCGTAATCCACAGCTTTCCGGTCATGGTGTTGCATTCGTCAGGGGATATCCATTCGGGTAGCTGGATAATGAGTGTAAGCAGAGCGGCCGACGTCATACCCGCCAGCAAGCGTTTGTGCGTCAGTCCCGACGGGCGTGTCAAAGCGCGCGACGCCAGCGTGAGTACGGTGAATATGTACACAAAGCTATACCGGCAAGGAAACCAGACGGGCACTTCACAGGCATGCCAGATGACATCGAGAGGGTCGGTCATCATGCTGATGAGCAAAAAGGCGACCAACAGGCTGCCGACCGCTTTTTCCCGCCGGGAGATACCGCCATGAAGCAGCCACACGGGCATCAGCCCCATGGTCAGCACGCCGCAATAGAGGTAAGCGGTTCCGGTGTTCGTCACCGAATCATACGCTCCCCACATCATCTTTCCGAGAAGGGTGAGAGGATCGGTTAACAGCGACAGGAAGGGGAGCTCAAGAGATAAATCTCCCTGACTGCCCCGCAGAGCAAAGTAGGTGGGCATCAGTAAGCAGGCGGCCAGTCCCGCCGCGAGCAGTGCCGATGCGAAAAAGCGCAGGGCTTGTCCCAACCATTCGTGTATCGGGCGGGGACGCAGACAAAGCATCGCCACAAACGCCAGAAAGCTGAATAAACCCACGATATAGGCCGTGTAAAAATTGGAGAAGAACAGCAGCGTCAGTACTGCTGTGAACGGGATCATGCTTTTGCCGTTCGCAATGCGGCGGGCGGCCAGAATTACCAACGGAAGCAGCATGACCGCGTCCAGCCACATGATGTTGAAGCAGTAGACGACGGTATAGGCCGACAGCGCGTAGAGCGAGGAAAACAGAATGTTGACCAAACCCCGCACATCAGCCGCCCGGCGCAGATAAACCGAAAAGGTCAATCCCGCAGTGGCCGCCTTAAGTGAGATGATCAGCAGGACAGCATCGGGCAGCGCCGCGCGTTCAAACAAAAAGATCAGCAGGGTGAAGGGACTGGCAAGATAATAGGCCAACAACCCCACATTGTTCATACCCATTCCGGCATTCCAGGTGAAGAGCAGGCCAGAGCCGGTTTTCACCGCATTATACAATGCCGCGTGATATTCAATATATTGCTGTCCCATATCGGTGATGAGAATGGAGTGTTCACCAAAGGGATACATGCCAAAAAGCGCCAGTGCCGCTGTCCAAAGCCCTGCCGATAAAAGAAAGGCGGCAGCCGGGGTCAGCCATGCGCCCAGACGGTTTTTTGTTTGTACTCTTAGAATAGACATACGAATTTAAACAATCTCCTCAATCGCATTAATTTCCTGCTCGGTGAAGTCCAGATGACGAACGGCACCGAGATTGTCCTCCAGCTGGGCGACGCTCGAAGCGCCGATGAGCGCGGAGGTGGCGTGCCCTTCCCGCAGCACCCAGGCGAGCGCCATCTGTGCCAGCGTCTGGCCGCGGGCGGCGGCAAGCTCGTTGAGCCGCCGGATGGTATCCAGTCGCTCGGGCGTCAGTTCGCGCTCCTTCAAAAAGGCGTTGCGCGCCGCTCTGGAATCGGCGGGAATGCCATGCAGATACCGATCGGTCAGCATGCCCTGGGCAAGAGGGGAGAACACGATGCTGCCAAGCCCCAACTCGTGCAGCGTATCAAACAGGGCGTCGGTTTCAATATGGCGGTCAAACAGATTGTAGCGTGGCTGATGAATAAGGCAGCGGACCCCCATCGATTGCAGAATGTCCACAGCGCGGCGGGTCTGCTCGGCATTGTAGTTGGAAATACCGACATACAGCGCTTTGCCCGATTGCACAGCCGTCGCCAGCGCTCCCATGGTTTCCTCCAGAGGAGTATTCGGGTCAAAACGGTGAGAATAGAAGATATCCACATAGGATAGCCCCATGCGCTTAAGACTCTGGTCAAGTGAAGCCAGCAGGTTTTTGCGGCTGCCCCATTCCCCATAAGGTCCCGGCCACATCGCATACCCGGCCTTGGTGGAAATGATCAGTTCATCGCGATATGGGCGAAGATCATTGGCCAGCACACGACCGAAGGTCTCCTCGGCGGAGCCGGGTACAGGGCCGTAATTGTTGGCAAGATCAAAATGCGTCACGCCCAGATCAAAGGCGCGAAGCAGAACAGAGCGGGAATTCTCGAATGTGTTGACACTGCCGAAGTTTTGCCAGAGTCCCAGAGAGATTGCAGGAAGCAGCAGTCCGCTCCTGCCTACCCGGCGGTAAATTGTCTGATCATAACGATCGGATTTCGCTGTGTATGGCATGATCAACCCTCCTGAATGGTAATGGGACAATAACCACTTCATTATACCACGGTATGCTTGCTTGTACATCCAAAATTAAGCATTTTCTCTTTTAAAAGAGTAATAAATATGCTATAGTAAGCATACATGAGAGCAGTATGCTTATTTTTTTGCTTTGAAAGGAAGGTATCCATGGGATTATTTGATTTTATTAAATCGCAATTTATCGAGGTCATTGAATCCACCGATATGACGGCGGACACAATTGTTTATCGTTTTCCTGTGCAGGATAAAGAGATCAAAATGGGTGCGCAGCTGACCGTTCGCGAAGCGCAATGCGCTGTTTTTGTCAATGAGGGCGTGATCGCCGATGTGTACGGCCCCGGGCGCTATACGCTGTCGACCGAGAATATGCCCGTTCTGACCAAGCTTAAATCCTGGAAATATGGCTTCAACTCGCCCTTTAAGGCGGAGGTTTACTTCGTTTCCACCAGGCTGATGACCAACCAGAAATGGGGCACCTCCAATCCCGTGCTGATGCGGGATGCTGAATTTGGCATGATCCGTCTGTCGGCCTTCGGCGTGTTTGCTTTCCGTGTCACACGTCCAGAGGTTTTCCTGCGTGAAGTGTTCGGCTCTCTGCCCTCCTTCTCGACGGAGGATATTACCGAGTACCTGCGCCGTATGGTCGTTTCCTCACTGTCCGATCTGATCGCCGAACTCAAAATCCCGGCCATCGAGCTGGCGACCAGCTATGACGAGATTGGCAAGGATGGCCGCGATCGTGTGCAGCAATCCTTTGAGGCGATTGGCCTGCAACTGCAGAATCTGGTGGTGGAGAACATTTCCCTGCCCGAAGAGGTTGAAAAGGTCATTGACAAGCGCACGTCCATGGGCGTGATCGGCGACATGGGCAAATACACGCAGTATCAGGCGGCGGAGGCTATCCGCGATTTTGCCCAGAATGAGGGCGGCGGAAACATTGCCGGCATGGGTGTCGGTGTGGGCGCCGGAATGCAGGTGGGACAGGTCTTTGCCAACGCCCTCCATTCCAACGCGGCCGCACCGGCTGCTGCCCATACGATTGTTTGCGCTTCCTGCGGGGCTAATGTTCCTGCGGACGCCAAATTCTGCCCGTCCTGCGGCAAATCTCCTCGTCCCGCCGGCGGCGTCTGCGTTGCCTGCGGAGCCTCCCTCCAGCCGGGAGCCAAATTTTGCCCCGAGTGCGGCAAGCCCCAGGGCGGTATCAAATGCCCTCAGTGCGGAGCGGAGATCAAGGGCAAGTTCTGTCCTGAATGCGGCGCACCCAGACCGTAATGCCGGATACGGCGCCCACCAGCGGCGACTTTAAGTAAACGACAGGAGAGATGACAATGACGGAAGCCAGGCGCGTTGCCGCCGATAGTTTTCCCTGTTCCGGCTGCGGAAGTCAGATGGCTTTTGACCCCGATTCCCAGCAGCTTCTGTGTGGCCATTGCGGTCACAAAGAAGAGATTCCTTCGCCAGTGCTGGAGGCGCCCGAATATTTGTACAATCCCGAAACGGATGAATACAATGCTCCCGATTGGGCGAGCATGGGCAGCCAGACCGTCCGCTGCGCCGGCTGCGGCGCGCAGACGGTGGTTTCCGCGGCGGCCGTGACGGTCGTGTGCCCCTTCTGCGGCGGCAATTACGTTGTCGAGCAGGATGAATCTGCGGCGGGAATACTGCCCGAAACGATTATGCCCTTTAAAATTTCGCGCAAAAAAGCCTTTGAATCGTTCCAGAAATGGGTGAAAAGCCGCTTCTGGGCTCCCCGCAAGTTTAAAAAGGCCAACAACGTGCCGGAAAAGCTCAACGGCATCTATCTGCCTTTCTGGACGTTTGATGCCGATCTGTATACATCGTATTCGGGCGAAGGCGGCGAGGATTATACGGTCACGCATACGCGTGTGGTCAACGGCAAGACCGAGACTTACACCGAGACCAAAACCCGCTGGTATCCCATTTCGGGCGACAAGCAGCTGAGCTTTGACGATGAAGAAACCTGTGCTTCCAAGAATGCGGATGCGGGTCTGCTGTCGGATCTCGGCGATTACAGCACCAAGATGCTCAACCGTTACGCCCCCCAGTTTCTGGCCGGGTTCAGCGCACAGCGCTACGATATCGGTCTGGGCGAGGGCTTTGCCAATGCGCGCCCTCACATGCAGAGCAAGATGGAAAGCGCCATTCAGGGCGACTATCACTACGATCATTACCGCAACATGCGGTATAATCACCAGTTCAGCAATGTGCGGTTCAAGCATATTCTGCTGCCCGCCTGGCTATCCTCTTTCATGTATAAGAAAAAAGTCTTTCGCTTCATGGTCAACGGCGAGACAGGAAAAGTGTCGGGGCATGCGCCGGTCAGCGTTGTGAAGGTGCTGCTGGCAATTTTGATTGCGCTGGCCATCATCGTCGGCATCGTGGCACTCGTGGAGATGTCCTAGGTAGTGAGGCAATATCAAACAAAGGATATTATCAGTTATGGCTTATTTATCGGTTTCCAATTTGGGAAAGAATTTTGGGGAGCGTACCGTATTTCACGGCGTTTCCTTTGAGGTGGGGGAGCGGGACAAGATCGGTCTTGTGGGCGACAACGGCTGCGGCAAAACGACGCTGTTGCGCATGCTGACCGGCGAGTATACTCCCGATGAAGGCGGTGTCGTGCGTTCGCGTGAGGCGCGCGTGGGCTATATGGAGCAGCATGCCTGTTCAGACAGCGACCGAACCCTGTGGGAGGAGGTCGAATCGGTGTTTGCTCCCGTCATGGCCATGGAGGCCGAGTGGGAGCAGGTCAACGCGCTGCTCGCAGGTAGCCGCAGCGGCGATGTCTCGCTAATCGAAAAGCAGCATGAGCTTACCGAGCGCATCGAGGCGGCGGGTGGCCTGACTTACAAAAGCCGTACGCGCGCAACGCTGTTCGGTCTCGGTTTTGACGAGGCGGCATTTTCCCAATCCATCTCCTCGCTGAGCGGGGGACAGCGGTCCAAGGCAGCAATGGGCCGCCTTTTACTGTCGGATACCAACCTGCTGCTGCTCGACGAACCGACCAACCATCTGGACATTCCATCGGTGGAGTGGCTGGAAGAGTTTCTGCGAAGCTATCCCGGTGCGGCGATCATCATTTCTCATGACCGGTATTTTCCTGATCGCGTGACAAGCCGCACAATGGAAATCGCCAACAGCCGTCTGTATGCCACCAACGGCAATTATTCGGTGCATAAGGCACTGCGTGACAAGGAGCGTGAGGTGGCGGAAAAGCATTACAAAACGCAAATGCAGGACATCAAGCATGTGGAAGAAAGCATCGCGCGTTTTCGTCAGTTCAACCGCGAAAAAAGCATCCGTGCCGCCGAAAGCAAGCAGAAGATGGTCGATCGTATGAAGGAGGCGCTCGAGGTTCCCGAATCCGAGGCTCCCGTCATTCATTTCGGCTTTTCGGCTCAGATGACGAGCGGCAACGAGGTGATCAACGCCGAGGAGCTCGCCATGGGATTTCCCGGCCGCCCCTTATTCCATGACGTTCATTTTCAGGTGCGCCGCGGTGATCGCGTTTTTTTGCTCGGCCCCAACGGCTGCGGAAAAACGACGCTTTTGAAGATTCTCAACGGCGAACTGTCTCCCCTTGCGGGCCATGTGCGCTTGGGTGCAAAGGTGTCGGTGGGCTATTACGATCAGACACAATCGGGTCTGGACGGCACCAAAACGGTCATGGATGAACTGTGGGATGCCTATCCCACCTCGACACAGACCGAGCTGCGCAACGCGTTGGCAGCGTTTTTGTTCCGAGGCGATGACGTGTTCAAACGGGTCTCGCTGCTCAGCGGCGGCGAAAAGGCCCGCCTGCTCCTGCTGAAACTGATGCTGGCGGGGGACAACCTGCTGCTGCTCGATGAGCCGACCAACCACCTGGATATCGCGTCCTGCGAAGCGTTGGAGGATGCCCTGTCAGGGTATGACGGCACTATTTTCATCGTGTCGCATGACCGCTATTTTATCAACCGTATGGCGACCAAAGTGCTGCGCCTGACCGAAGACGGCTGCCGCGAATATGTCGGCAATTACGATACCTATCTTGACAATTTCCATCAGGAGACGCAGGGAAACGGCCAAGCACCAGCACAAGAAGAAGCTCCCCGCACGGAAAACGCCTACCGGCAGCGCAAGGAATGGGAGGCGGCTCGCCGTCGTCTCAATACCCGCATCAGCCGCAACGAGCAGGCCATTGCGGATACCGAGCAGGCAATTGCCCGGCTGCATGAGCAACTGTGTGACGAAACGGTGGCGGCGGATTACAACCGCATTCTGGAACTGACGGCTACGCTGGATGAGCAGAACAAACAGCTCGAACAGCTGATGAACGAATGGGAAGAGCTGCAGCTCGAAGCCGAAAAATACGAACAAATGGATTGCCTGTCATAGGGGATCCGATGAAAAGGAGTGAGCCAAATGGCCATAGTGACCATCGGCATGATCGTGGAACTCAACAAGCTGCTGGAAGAGCAGCAACAGGCTTATAAAATTCATTTGTCGGATGCCTGCGGCGGTCAATCCATGTGGATCGAAGCGCTGAACGACGAGCTGCTGGACACCGTACCCGCCCAGTTGATTGATACGATCAGCGGGTATTTCGCCTCGCAGCACATGACGGTCGAATTCAGCCCGGACAAGCACGCTTGTTGGATAAAAAAATAAGGCGTGGGTTCATAGAACGCACACATCCAATCGAAATATTCAGCAGAATATCATATTCCCAAAAGCGCAGTCTCTCCTGCAATCGGTAGGGGGGCTGCGCTTTAAAATTATCACAGATTAAATAGCCGTATGGGATATGGTAACGCATGGTATTCTATTAATAATTTCTATGGTAATCCGGCTTTGTTTACGATTAGTGTTGTAAAAGATGCTGATATGGTTGTAGATCTACTGTATTAGATTGACGAGAGGAGAATGTTTTATATTCAAGTTGCTATGCTCCATTTTCGGGGCATCCTATTTGGGCAGCGACATAGAGCTCCAACAGCTATGGTACGCTACCAAACTGCGGGGATTATACGAGGTCTCACAGAAGAGAGTCTGATGAATTTCTGAACGAAATCCTTATTAGCTATTCGATAAATCCATACCCCAATATCTTATTTTGCTCCTTTAATGTAATCGCCGGTTAGATTATACCTCACAGACTCATACGTCCACGTCACCCCATTATCCGAAGAAACACAGGTAATCAGCATGCTTTTCTTTTCTGCGAGATAATAGGAATACACAAGCACATACCCTACGGAATCCGAAAAATACGGCTCAAAGGCATAGCACGTTCCATACGTATTATAGGCCTCTTCCTGCGTCATAGTTTCCGTAATCGGCAAGGAGGATTGTGTCCATGTCTTTCCACCGTCACAGGTTCTCCATATATCTGTGGAAAACGCAGCCTGACAGGATGTGCATATATATCCGGTATTGGCATCCGTAAACATCATACCGGACACAGGGTTGGATTGAACCGGAAAATTCGATTCTACGTATTCCCATGTTGCCCCTCCATCGACAGTCTTAAACAAATCGTGTCCACACTGCGAAGAGGTGGCATATCCAAAACCGCCGCAATTCATTAAATAGCCGCAATTCTCATCGACAAATGCGATTTGCACATCCCCCACA
>JAEZJA010000012.1 GCA_023415895.1 Bacillota bacterium | reverse complement strand
ATGCCACGTGGCGCAACAAAGACCCCTGAACAAAAACTTGAAGAGCTTGAAAACCAGCTTGCTGAAATGGAATCCCGTAAAGCCAAAATTCAGAATACCATCAACGAACTGAATGCGCAGAAAAAGGACCTTCTGCAAACCATCCGCTCAAAAAAGCTGGAGGAGCTATCCGTGGCACTCGAGCAGGCCGGTAAGACGCCGGATGAACTTCTGGCCATGCTCACTGCCTGAGCAAACAATCCTTCGCACCAGTGTGCAAAAAGCATCGCCATGCAGCAGCACGGCGGTGCTTTTTTATGTTTGAAGATACCATGGGCGCTGTGAAGCCAAACCTCCTCATAAGGGAGGTAACTTTTCCATTGCGTTCAGAGCCTTTCAGCATTCTGCCCCAGTGCAATGTCCTTGATGATTTCCCCAGCCAGAATCAGCCCAGCCACCGACGGAACAAAGGACACGCTGCCGGGTATCTGGCGCCGGGAGGAGCCGGGAGCAAGCTCTTCATCCGAGCCTTGGGTATCGGGTGTCAGCGCCAGCTCGGTGGAATAGACCACCTTCAAATCCCGGATACCGCGTTTGCGCAGCTCGTGACGCATCACCTTGGCCAGGGGACACACGCTCGTTTTATAGATATCGGTCACTTCAAATTTGGTGGGGTCAAGCTTGTTTCCCGCCCCCATGCAGCTGATCACGGGCACACCGGCTGCCTTGGCCAGCTCGATCAATGTCAGCTTGGAGGATACCGTATCAATGGCATCCGCCGCATAGGACCAGGAGGTCATATCGAAGGAGGCGGCATTCTCCGCTGTAAAAAACACTGGATGAATCTCCACCTCGGCCTGGGGGTTGATGTCGCGGATACGCTCACGCATGACTTCCACCTTGAGGCGACCCACCGTTTGATCGGTCGCAATCAGCTGGCGATTGATGTTGGTCACGCTGACCGCATCATTGTCAAACAGTACAAGCTTACCGACACCGCTGCGTGCCAATGCCTCCGCGGCAAAGGAGCCCACACCGCCGATACCGAAAACGGCGACCGTCGCCTCCTGCAAGCGCTTCATGCCTTCGGCACCCAGCAACAATTGTGATCTTGAAAATCTATCGGGCATCTTCTTATCTCCTCTAGGTTATCCCAATTCGGACGGGTCGGCCATATAGCGTCTGGCCTGTGTGGAAAACAGCTCATAGTATTTACCTTGCCGCTGCATCAGCTCGGCATGCGTGCCCTGCTCCGCCACACTGCCCCCATCAATCACAATAATTTTGGAGGCGGTCGTGGCGCTCGACAGGCGATGGGACACGAAGATGGTCGTCTTGTCCTGACGAAGCATGTCAAACTGATTGAAAATCTCCTGCTCGGCAATTGCATCCAGCGATGCCGTGGGTTCATCGAGAATGAGAATATCCGAATCGCTGTAAAAGGCGCGGGCAACCGACAGCTTCTGCCACTGCCCGATGGATAGCTCAACCCCGTTTTCCTCAAAAAAGCGCATCAATGGCGTTTCATACCCATTGGGTAAACGGCGGATAAAATCATCCGCATTGCTTTGGTGTGCCGCGAGCTCAACGGACTCAGGCGTAGGTACTTTGGAGATATCGCCGAAGGAAATGTTCTCGCCCGCCGTCACGGCGTATTTGCCGAAATCCTGAAAAATGATGCCGAACAAGCGATAGTAGTCTTCCACGCGGTACTCCCGGATATCCCGCCCGTCCATCAGGATACGTCCTTCTGTGGGATCATACAGCCGGGTCAGCAGCTTAAGCAGCGTCGTTTTTCCCGCGCCGTTGAGTCCCACCAGCACCGCCGTCTGACCCGCTTCCAGCGTGATGTTGATATCTTCCAGAACGTCGCGCTGCGTGCCGGGGTAACGAAAGCTGACATGCTCGAAAACGATTGTGTGCCCGGCGGCGCGCTGAGGGGTCACCGGCTGGTCAAGACAAGGGACAATCGTCTTTTTTTCGTCCATGAAAGCGATCATGTTATCGATAAATAGGGTGCCCTCATAAATGGTCGCCGTGGTGCTGATCAGTGACAGTACACCCGATGAAATCGTGGTCAATGCATTGGTGTACAGGGAGAACTGGCCGATGGACAGTCTTCGTACGCACACGCCCTGCGCAATATAAAGGAAAAACAGGCAGTTGACAACGTTGGAGATCACAGCCAGCAGCACATGCCATAGCCCCTCCTGGGTAATCAGCTTTTTGAGTCCTGCAAAATAGCGTGCGAACACACTGTTATACCGCGCAATCATTTCGTCCGACAAGGCGAACATACGGATTTCCTTGATCATATCCTTATTGACCATGAGTTCGGAAAAATAGTTCATCTGGCGGCGATCCTTGGAGCGGTGGCGCATGTAATTGACGTTTTTCTTGCGGTAGATAAAATTGACCACCGCCGAGGGAATGGACACAGCCACAATGATGAAGGGAGCCAGAGGACTGACCGCCCACAGCACAACGACAAAGCTCACCATACTGATGGTGGTACTGATGATGCCAAACGTGGAGCTGATAATCTGAATCGGCCGCATACCGGCCTCGCGGTTGGCGTTCTCCAGCCGTTCATAGAAGGAGGGCGTGTCAAAGCTCGCGAGATCGACCTCTTTGGCCTTACGCATAATCTTGACCTTGATATGGTTGACCACCAGCTCGCCGCCGATGCGGTTGAGCATAGCGTAGAGATCACTGAACACGCCCTTGATAAACAAATACACAAATTGTGCGATCAGCAGTGCCAGTACGGAGGAGAAGTCCCCCACGCCATTGTAGGCATCGGCCAGCGCATTGAGTATCCCCGCCGTGATATAGGCGCCCACCACCGGCATGATGCCGTCAAACAGCGCCATGAACATCATCACAAAGAGTATCCACGGCTTGGTGTCCCATACCAGACGGAATATGTAGAAAAGACGTGAGAAAAAGCCCGACAGAAGCGTATGTAGATAGGCGGGTAGCTCCCTAATATG
>JAEZJA010000214.1 GCA_023415895.1 Bacillota bacterium | reverse complement strand
ATGAAAAGCGAAACAGATGAATATATCGAATATGTTGTGCGCATACCAAAGAACACGCCTGCCGAACATAAATCCAGCATTGCATAACAAACAAGCAAACCCGCCTCACACCCATTGTTTCACATGAAACAGTGCGTGTGCGGGTATGCCATAGATGGGGAAGGGGTAACAGCCGCAGGTGATTGCGGGTGTTATCCCTTCTCTCACTTAAAGACAAAACAAGCGAAAACTCTATTTCCGGGAATTGCAGGACAAAATATTAGATAGTGCTTTTTTCTGAGAATAAAGTGTGCTATAATAACTAACACTATAACTTTACAGACTGGGGCAGAGGCTTATGGGGAAAATCATCGCGATTGTCAACCAAAAAGGCGGCGTCGGCAAAACAACCACGACCGTGAATCTTACCTCAGCGCTTGGTGAAAAGGGAAAACGTTGTCTTCTTGTGGACATTGACCCACAGGGAAACTCGACCAGCGGTTTGGGCATCAGCAAAAAAGAGTCGGTTCTCTCCACTTATGAGCTGTTGATTGGCGAAGCAGAGCCAGAAAAAGCTGTTCAGCATTCGGAATTCAAGAATGTGGACGTTTTGCCCGCAGGAATTCGTTTGGCGGGTGCCGAAATTGAAATGGTGGACGTCAATCGCAGGGAGAGCCGCTTGACAGCGGCATTGGCCCCCCTTCGTGACCGCTATGACTATATTTTAATCGATTGCCCGCCCTCGCTGGGGTTGTTGACCTTGAATGCCCTATGTGCCGCCGACACGCTACTGGTTCCCATTCAATGCGAATATTATGCGTTGGAGGGATTGTCACAGTTGATGGCGACGGTTCGTCAGGTCAAACGGCTGTATAATAGCGCCTTGGATATTGAGGGCGTGCTGCTGACCATGTATGACGGGAGGCTGAACCTCACGCAGCAGGTGGTGGCAGAGGTTAAAAAGTTTTTCCCCCGCAAGGTGTTTTCCACCTGCATCCCCCGCAGTGTGCGGTTGTCGGAGGCGCCGAGCTTCGGTAAACCGATTAATTACTACGATGGTGGCTCCCGCGGTGCGGAAGCGTATAACGCTCTGGCAGAGGAATTGATCTCCGCAAGAAAGGCATAGGGGAGTATACACCGACATCCGCTTGCCAAAAACGAGCAAAGAGAACGGAGGACCAAGATTGGCAATGAAAAAAGGAGGCCTGGGCAAAGGGCTGGGGGCGCTTCTGGCGGAGAATTCTGTCGAAGATGAGGCAAAAACCGTTACGCTGCGAATTGCAGACATCGAACCCAACCGCGCACAGCCTCGTAAACAGTTTGACGAACAAGCGTTGGCCGAATTAGCGGATTCCATTGCACAACATGGCGTTTTGCAGCCACTGCTGGTGCGCCCTCTGACCGACGGCACGTATCAGCTGGTTGCCGGAGAACGCCGCTGGCGCGCCTCCCGCATGGCGGGGTTAACCGAAGTACCCGTCGTTATCCGTGAACTGAGTGATCAGGAAGCGGCGGAACTGGCGTTGATTGAGAACCTGCAGCGAGAAGATCTAAACCCGATGGAAGAAGCGCTGGGATTCAAAACCCTGATGGATACCTATGGACTCACGCAGGAGGAAACGGCTAAGGTTGTCAACAAATCCCGTCCGGCGGTTGCCAATGCGCTGCGGCTGCTGAATTTGCCTGAAAAGGTGGGCGAGATGCTGGCGGCTGGTCAACTGTCTGCCGGACACGCCCGTGCAATTCTGGCGTTTCCAAGTGTGGAAGCACAGCTGGAAGCAGCGCAGATCGCCGCGAAGGCGGGCTGGTCGGTTCGTGAGCTTGAGAAACGAGCAAAGCAAGCACAGGAAGCCCCTCGGCAATCAAAATCAACCGAAACCCATGCGTTTTCCCGTCAGTCCTTCTTTGATGAGGTGGAATTGGCGCTGACCGAGCATCTCGGCAGGCGAGTAAAGGTTGTGGAAGCCAAAAAGGGCGGCCTGTTACAGATCGAGTTCTATTCACAGGATGATTTGCGCATGTTGGCAAACGATCTATCTCCGGAAAAATAAAACGCTGGTCCATGGAGCTGTTCCTTTAATTTTAAATGATGAATGTTGATTCAATGCCGAAAGGAAGTACCGCAAATGCTGGACATTAAACTGGTCAGAAATAACCCTGATATGGTCAAACAGGCCATGCGCAATCGCAACAAAGACATGGATGCCGTGATTGACCGCGTCATCGCGATTGATTCCGAGCGCCGCGACATTACGGCGAAAACCGAAGCCCTCAAGGCTGAACAAAATGCCGCCAGCAAGGATATTCCCCGTATCAAGAAGGAAGGCGGGGATGTTTCGGAGATCATGGCGCGTATGAAGACGATTGCCGATCAGGTGAAGGAGCTTGACAGCAAGCTGAGTGATCTGGAAACCGAACAGCGCAACGACATGTTGTCGATTCCCAATATTCCTCATGAAAGTGTTCCCGTGGGGAAGGATGATACCGAAAATGTGGAAGTAAGGCATTTCAAAGAGCCGACGACCTTCGATTTTGAAACAAAAGCGCATTGGGATATCGGCGCGGCGCTGGGAATTCTCGATCCAGAGACCGCAGCCAAGGTGACGGGAGCGCGCTTCCATTTTTACAAAGGGTTGGGAGCCCGCCTCGAGCGTTCGGTTATTAACTTCTTCTTGAATACGCACGTAGAAAACGGATATACCGAAGTATTACCGCCCTATATGGTCAACCGTGCGTCCATGACCGGAACGGGACAACTCCCCAAATTTGAAGAAGACGCCTTCAAGCTGGCCAATGTGGACTATTTTTTAATTCCGACCGCCGAAGTTCCCGTAACCAACATGCACCGGGATGAGATTCTCGACGGCACCAAGCTGCCGATAAAATATTGTGCCTATTCCGCTTGCTTCCGCGCCGAGGCGGGAAGCGCCGGGAGGGACACCCGCGGCCTGATTCGTCAACATCAGTTTAACAAGGTGGAACTCGTAAAGTTTGCCGATCCCGCTAGCAGCTACGAGGAACTCGAGAAGCTGACGAACGATGCGGAGAGAACCCTGCAGTTGCTTGGCTTACCCTACCGCGTTGTTGCCTTGTCGTCGGGTGACCTTGGCTTCTCCAGCGCCAAGACGTACGATATTGAGGTGTGGATGCCCTCTTATAATCGATATGTGGAGATCTCAAGCTGTTCCAATTTTGAGGATTACCAAGCGCGCCGTGCGTCCATCCGTTTCAAGAAGGATGTCAAGGACAAGGCCCAGCTGGTTCACACCCTCAATGGCTCTGGCTTGGCCGTTGGCCGCACCGTTGCGGCTATTTTGGAAAACTATCAAAATGCCGATGGATCCGTGACCGTTCCCGAAGTACTGCGTTCGTACATGGGCGTGGATGTCATTCGATAAATTCGAAAGGGCAGGCGGGTTGCCTGCCCTTTTTCATCGTAGGAGGTTTCAAAATGTCTGTTGAAAAGGTGAAGGCTTATTTATCCCAGTGGGGAAAGGAATCCCAGGTGCAGGAATTTACCACGTCGAGTGCAACCGTCGAGCTGGCGGCCGAGGCACTGCATGTCCAGCCTGCGCGTATCGCCAAAACGTTATCCTTTCGCAAAGAGGACGGCTGCCTTTTGGTGGTGACAGCCGGGGACAGGCGCATTGATAATCCAAAATTCAAGGCAACCTTTGGTTTTAAAGCAACCATGCTGCCTTTTGAGCAGGTCGAGCAGCTCACAGGCTATGCTGTGGGCGGTGTGTGCCCGTTTGCTCTGCCCGAGGGAACGCCCGTGTATCTGGATATCTCTCTGAAAGAGTTTGAGACGGTGTTTCCCGCCTGCGGCAGCAGCAATTCGGCAATTGAACTGACAGGCAACGAGTTGGAGGAATACTCCCACAGCCGTGGCTGGGTGGATGTGTGCAAAGCAAGCGTTTAACATATAGTATATTCTTTAATCATAGTACTACTTGTACTATATCGAGGCCGATTGTGAGGGAAAAGTATGTCTGTTTCGCAAATACCGGCGGAATATTCCTGGAAAGTCGCCGTAACCTCTTATGATGTGGGACAGGAGCGTACGCTTCGCCCATCAAGCCAGTTGCGGTTGCAGCAGGAGGTTGGTGAACGGCATTTTGAAATTGGTGGATTGGGTTTTGAGGAACTCGCACAGAGGCAGATGGCCTTTGTGCTAACAAGGATGAATACGGTGATCTATCGGGCGCCGCATGTAAACGAACACATCACGTTGGTAACCTGGCATCGGCAAACAAAGGGAGCACAGTTTTATCGCAACTATCAATTTCTTGATGAACAGGGAAGGACGTTGATCGATAGCGTTACCGCATTTGCGCTTGTCGATCCCCAAAGTCATAAGCTGTTGCGCCCGCAAGAATTTGAACGGCTGGGGGTGCGGGACAATCCAGAGCATTCCCATTCCTGCCCCGATCCGGCACGAAATCGTGTGCCTTCAGACTTACAGCCAGCAGGAACTCGCCACATTCGCTGGTCGGATATCGATTTTAATGGCCACCTTAACAATGCCGTGTATGCCGATATTGCCTGTGACGTCATGCCGGGCGGGATGCAAAACAAGCGAATTACGGGATTTTCGATAACGTTTGCTCATGAGGCCAAGGAAGGCGATACGCTGCATTTGCGTTCCGGTATTGTTCAGGACAATGACAGTCAGCAAGCATGGATTACAGGAGATCTGCCAAGCGGACGCAGCTTTGAAGCGTGTTTCCGCTTTGCGTATCAGGAAACCACGGAGGACAACCGTGAACGATTTTGATGCGGCTCGACTGGCCGGGTTGACCCATCTTCAAGAGCGTGCGGGCATCGGCACTTTGGGGGAACGCAGTCTGCACGCGATTTTGAAATACTGGTTAGACCCGTATGAAACCCATCATGAGCAGTCGGTGGGGGTTGGACGCATTATCGCCGATGTCTTTGATGGGCAGCGCATCACGGAGATACAGACACGCAAGCTGTACACGCTTATCCCCAAGCTTGAAAAACTGCTGCCGCTCTATCCGGTCACGGTGGTCTATCCGGTGGCGCATGAGAAACGGCTGATTTGGGTTGATCCTCGAACGGGAGAAACTACGCCGCCGCGAAAATCCCCAAAGACAGGACGGGTGGTGGATGCCTTTCATGAGCTGTATGCACTTCGAAAGCTTTTGAACCATCCGGGGCTGACCATTCGCATTGTGCTGCTGGATATGGAGGAGTATAAGTTACGCAACGGATGGAGCGCGGACGGGAAAAAGGGGGGCCATCGCATGGAGCGTATCCCCAGCGCACTGATCGCATCCGTGGATTTGCATACGCCAGAGGATTATAAGGCCCTGCTTCCCTCAGAACTGCCAGAAACATTCACCAGTTGCGAATTGTCGCGTTTGCTGAAGGTTCGCAAGGGAAAAGAGGCAGAAATAGCAAACGTATTGTATACAAAAGGCGCTATTATACGCGTTGGAAAGAATAGAAACGCCTTTCTGTATAGCCTAGTGGAGTCGATGAATGACGAAACCGGCATATAGAGAGCCAAAAAACCCGTCTTGGTTATTGCCAAGACGGGTTTTTATTGTATATTGAAAACCACTCGCTAGGCGAGTGGTTCCGTGGAAGGCTTCTGCCGATGATGAAGACAAAGAAACTCCCTTTGCGATAGAATGAAGGTGCGGTCTGCCAACTGCACCAAAACG
>JAEZJA010000166.1 GCA_023415895.1 Bacillota bacterium | reverse complement strand
TGCAAAGCCGATGATTTCACAAAAGGAGACCGTTCGAGGAAAACGCATTCGACTGGATATCCGTTTTTCCGGCTTTTTAATGATGCCTGTCATTGTCTGCATGAAGATTGCAGTCACCGCGGAACAGTCGTTTGATTGTGCGGATATGCTGTGGGGCCGTGGCCGCCGCTTAGCCTTCAGCCAGCTGCTATGCCCGCATCGCGGCATTTGGCAGTTAGGGCTTGTGCAGGTGCGCTGCCGGGATGTATTCGGACTGTTTTCGCTGCCGCTGGGTCATCATCGCCAATGGAAGAAGACATTGCCCCTGACGGTCTATCCCGTTTTGTATGAGATATCGGAGCATCCCAAGTCTCCTGCCATCAATGTGGACTATACGCAGACCAATCTGTCTACAGCCGATCAGGGTGACAGCTTTGCGGACACACGGTTGTATCGCGACGGAGATCCTCTCAAGCGCATCCATTGGAAGCAATCGGTACGTACGCGCGAGCTGCATACGCGCCAATATGAGCAACCGATGGAACGCATGGCGGTGATCGTTGTGGATACCTGCGTTCTTGAAGGAGAAGACAGACTTTCGCTGTTCAATTATGCCGATATGGCCTGTGAATGTGCGGCAAGTCTGGCGCTCCTCTATCTGGAGACCGGTTATATGGTGCGCGTGTGTGTGGTGGGATGTGCGGATGGCGACATGGTTGTGAAATCGGAAGAGGATTTTGAAGAAGTCTATGCGCTGCTGGCCACCGCCGCTTTTGGCAGCGAGTATCCGGTAGAGCAGGCGGTTACCGCATTAATAGATACCGAATTATCCCAAATCGGTGCGCTGCATGTGATTGCGCGCAAGTCGACGGGGGAGTTGTCCGGCATGCTGGAAAAGGTAGCGGCATCCCGCCGCATGGTGTCGCTCATTTATCCCGATGCTTCGCGCATGGCCAAGAGCATCGTTACACCCGAGGGCGTGCACAGTATTCCGATTGTTTGTCCCGCCGACATAACCGGACGATTGGGGGAAATCTTTTATGCCTGATCGAAAGTCCAAAAAGATAGCGGCGGGAGCCCCCCTGCCCCAAGGCATTGGGTTGTTGTTCGATATGCTCAGCGTTTTTCTTCTGACACTCGGCGTTACGCTGGCGATGCGTCAATTGTTCCGGTTTGTCCAACCTTTTTCGTCCTTGTTGTTTCGCTGCGGGATTGTAACGTCCATATTGTTCGGTTTGGCTTGGATTCAGCTTAAAATGCACAAAAAGTGGGTGCTGCCAGCGGCCTTTGCCGGGTTGGCAGCGCTTGTTGTGCTGTACATGCGGTTTATCGGTGCGCTGGAGTATTTTTTGTCGTATGCCTGGGGGGTGGCTCAGTGGTGGGCCAATTTGTTCCCGCCGACCTCTTCTTACGAGACCCCGCAGACGATTCTGTTGGTGGAGTGGCTCATCGTTATCGGTGTCGGCATCCTGATGATGCTGATGGTGCGGCGTATCCGCTCGGTCGTCGTGCTGAGTATTCTGCTCGTCGCCCTCTTCGCTGCTATTGTGCTCAATGAATTCCGCAACAATTTGGATGCTCTTTGCCTAATCGGTGCAGGGCTTTTTCCCTTGCTGGCAAGAGCACACTATACCAAGCTTGGCCACCGGCTGAGGGAGGTGCGCATTCCCTATCGGCGGGTCATGGCCTGCGCGCTGGCTGTAACGGCGGCGTTTGCTCTGTTGACCAACTGGATTGTGCCGGCCGACACCTACTCCTGGAAAAATGCCGATCTGTTTGAAAAGCTGAGTGAAATCAAAATTTTTAACAGGAGTTTTCAGTCCGAACTGATGACACTCAAATCTTCCGGGCTGCAGCCCAATGCCGGTCGTTTGGGGGGAGACATCACTCTGGGCGATGCGCCGGTGCTGGATGTCGTGACGGATACACCCACACTACTCAAAGGAAAGGTGTACACGGATTATAACGGAAAGGGTTGGACGGCGGACAGCTCCCAGGCGTACAGCCTGACATATGATAACGCGGATCAGCTGCAGGAAGTGTTTTGCACCAAGCTACCGCTGACGAGCGACCGCAGCCAGCCACTTGACGGTGTGTTGATCTCTGCGAAACACAAGGTAACGCTGCTCCAGGGCGGTTACTCAGTGTATACCCCCGGCCGTGTGATTTCGGTTGCGCCGCAGCAAGGCTCTAATATGTTCTCCTTTAATACACGATCCGAAGTGTATTCCAACAAACTGCTTCCCAAAAGGTATCAGTATACGGCTAAATTTGACCTTCCTGACCGGTCAAACGCAAAGTTTGCGGAAATTTTGGAAATGGTGCAATCCAAAACACTCAACGGTGAGAGTCCCTTTCTTCCCGACCCCTATTACGACGAGCTGTATGCGCAATACACACAGCTGCCAAATAAACTGCCCCAATCGGTCGTGGACAAGGCGGCTCAAATTGTAGAAGGCATCCATTCCCCCTATCAACAAATGCAGGCGCTCGAAACCTATCTGAAAACACACTACCAATACACACTGACTCCGGGCGATGTGCCGCGTGGGGAGGATTTCGTCGAGTATTTTCTAAAGTCGGGCAAGGGTTATTGCGTGTATTTCGCCTCGGCAATGGCTGTGATGGCACGCTCCTTGGGAGTTCCCTCGCGGTTTGTGATCGGCTATGGGCTCAAGAGCGCGGGAAGCGGGTGGAGAGCTTATGAGAACACGGCTCACGCATGGGTGGAATGCTATTTTCTCGGAGCGGGCTGGGTCACGTTTGATCCTACAGCCGGGTCGACGTATATGTTTGGACCTTCGGCGCTGCAAGTAAGTCCCAATGCATCGCAAGCCAATCCTGTGACCACGACCACCACGACTTCGCCGACGACGACTCAGCCCACCACGATGGAATCCGGTGCGACGTCATCCAAGGTGACGGGCACGACGGCTCCGGACGACGGCTCGCATTCTGCTGGCCTTCTCTGGCTGTGGATTCTACTGGGTGCCGCAGCGGTATTGTTGTTGGCGTCGCTGGCACTGAGTATACAGCGACATGGCGATGACTATTCCCTCGCACGCGTGAAAGCCGCGTGCCCTGATAATGCGGCTTGCGCTGACCAATACTATACCGACATCCTCCGCCAATTATCACTGCTCAAACTGCCTCCCGGCCGGGCCGAGACAATGGCACAGCACGGCCAGCGTGCCGGGTCTGCTTTGGATAATGACAGTGACGAACAGGCGATTGAGCAGGCCTTCAATACAGTAATGGATTGGCGATATGGTACGATCGCTCCTTCCGATGATGAAATTGAACAGCTGAGTGCGCTGCATCAAGCATTGGAACAAGAGGTCAAGTCTGCGCTTTCTCCGCTGCGGTATTTCTTCGAGCGAAGGGTGAAGCCGGTTTTCAGAATACACAGGCATGGCCGCACATAATTGGTGTTTTGATGAATATTCGCATGGAAAACCTGTGCGGGATGTGGTATAGTTATTGATATCTTTGATATAAGGAGGCATTCCTTTGAAAGACGGATTTCTGCGCGTGGCAGCCGCTACCCCCAAGATTAAGACGGCTGACTGCCCCTATAATGCGCAGCAGATCATCGATATGGCAAAAAAGGCTCCCGAGGACACCTCTCTGTTGGTCTTTCCCGAGCTTTGCGTGACGGGGTATACCTGCGGGGATCTGGTGTTCCAGCCGGTTTTGCTCAAGGCTGCCGAAGCGGCGGTGGAGAGAATTCTCAAGGAAACGATGGGACTGGATATGCTGCTGCTTGTCGGCGTGCCCGTAGCCTGCGGATCCTCCCTGTACAATTGTGCGGCGGTCTGTTCCCACGGCCGCTTGCTGGGCCTAGTACCCAAGTCCTTCCTGCCGACCTATGCGGAATTTTATGAGGCACGCTATTTTGCTCCCGCCGAGCAAGCGACCCTTTCACTGCACTACGCCGGACAGGAAACGGTCATGAGCCGTGATCAGTTATTTGCCTGCCGCAGCATGCCAGATTTCCGTCTGGGTGTGGAAATTTGCGAGGATCTCTGGACGTCTACGCAACCCTCTCAGCGTCTGGCCGAGGCGGGAGCGACCGTGATTGCCAACCTGTCAGCCAGCACGGAAGGCATCGGCAAGGCGGCATACCGCCGCCAGCTGGTGACGATGCAGTCGGGGAGGCTGGTGTGCGCCTATGTCTTTGCCGATGCCGGTGAGGGCGAATCCACAACGGACGTGGTGTTTTCCGGACATGACATGATTGCGGAAAACGGGGTACTGTTGGCCGAAAGCGAGCGGTTTGCCACGGGTCTACTCTCGACCGAGATTGATCTGGCGCATCTGGCGTATGACCGCCGACGCCTGTCTACCTTTACCAATGGCACAACGCTGAATACGGTTTTATTTGATTTGGAATGCAGAGAGCTGAAGCTGACCCGCCCGGTCACGCCCACGCCCTTTATCCCCTATGATATCAACGCCCAAAAGTCCTGCTGTGAGGAAATTCTGAGCATTCAGTCGGCCGGGCTGGCCAAGCGGCTGGAGCATACAGGTGGCTGCGCGGTGGTGGGGCTGTCGGGAGGTCTGGATTCGGCGCTCGCGCTGCTTGTCATTGTGCGGGCGTATGACCGGCTGGGCAAGCCGCGGGAGCAGATACACGCCGTGACCATGCCCTGCTTCGGTACAACCGGACGCACGCTGAACAATGCGCGTACGCTTGCGCGCGCTTGTGGATCGACACTGCACGAGATCGACATCACGCGCGCCGTGACCCAGCATCTAAGTGACATCGGGCACGGCGGTGCACAGGATGTTACCTATGAAAACGCGCAGGCGCGCGAGCGCACGCAAGTGCTGATGGATGTGGCCAATCAGCACAACGGTCTGGTTGTCGGTACAGGAGATCTGTCCGAGCTGGCTCTGGGCTGGGCAACCTACAACGGCGATCAGATGTCCATGTACGGCGTCAATGCATCGGTACCCAAAACGCTCGTGCGCTATATTGTTGCTTATGAAGCGCAGCGGTTGGGCGGCGTGCCCGGTGGAGCGCTGAACGATATTCTCAATACCCCCGTCAGTCCCGAGCTTCTGCCGCCAAAGGACGGTGAGATCTGCCAGAAAACCGAGCAGATTGTCGGGCCGTATGAGCTGCATGACTTTTATCTGTATCACATGCTGCGCTTCGGTGACTCGCCCGAAAAGATTGCCCGTCTGGCCATGTATGCCTTTGCCGGGCGGTATTCGGATGAGGAGATCACCAAATGGCTGGCCATCTTCTGCCGCCGTTTCTTTTCCCAACAATTCAAACGTTCCTGTATGCCCGACGGGCCTCGTGTGGGCAGTGTGGCGCTGTCCCCGCGCGGCGACTGGCGCATGCCCTCCGATGCCAGTCCGGCGTTGTGGAACTTACAATAGTTTTTTGCAATGCGAGGAGTATCCATTTTATGAAAATTGAAATGCATGCACACACCTGTGAGGTCAGCACCTGCGCCGTGGCATCGGCAAAGGAACTGGTTGAAATGTACACATTGATCGGGTATGATGCCGTTGTACTGACCAATCATTTGTCCCCCCGTATTCCGGGAAATGCTTGGGAGGGAAAGAAGAAGACCTTTCTCGACGGGTACCGCCTTGCGGTCAGCGCAGGGGAGAAAAGGGGCTTGCCGATCTTGTTCGGCATGGAAGTGAACTTTTTTGAATCCCCCAACGATTACCTCGTCTATGGCATCACCGAGGAAGAAATGCAGGGTCTCCCCAACATTCTCGAATGGGGAATTGAACGCTTCTCATCGTGGGCCAGAGTGCATGGGGTTCTGGTGTATCAAGCGCATCCCTGCCGCGAATACATTCAGCCTATTGATTTGACACTTGTGGATGGCCTCGAGGTGCATAACGGCAATCCTCGCCACAATTCGCACAACGACAGGGCGTTGGCGCTCGCCGAGCAACATAAACTGCTGCAGGTGTCCGGTTCGGATTTTCATGAGCTCGGGGATGAAGGCCGGGGCGGAATTGAGACCGAGCAGCGAGTGGAAACGTTGGACGATCTAATGAACGTGCTGCGTTCAGGCAAGTATACGCTGCTGCATTGACAAACGATCCGATTTTCT
>JAEZJA010000158.1 GCA_023415895.1 Bacillota bacterium | reverse complement strand
GTATATGACCGAATTGTAAATATTCCATGTAGATTCGGTCAGTTACGAGCACTCTTCTGTTTTTGCAGTACAGGCAGGAGATATTGGCCGGTATAGGATTTTTTGCAGGCAGCGACCTGTTCGGGAGTACCGGTCACAACGATCGTTCCACCCTTGTCCCCGCCCTCTGGCCCCAGGTCAATGATATAATCCGCCGATTTAATCACATCCAAATTGTGCTCGATCACAATAACCGTATTGCCGGTATCCACCAGCTTTTGCAGCACATCCAGCAGTTGGCGCACATCATCGGTGTGCAGGCCTGTCGTCGGCTCGTCCAGCACATAAACCGTGCGTCCTGTCGCCCGTCTTGCAAGCTCCGTAGCCAGCTTGACGCGCTGCGCCTCGCCGCCGGACAGTGTGGTGGCGGGTTGACCGATCTTCACATAGCCCAGCCCGACGTCGCATAGCGTCTGCAGCTTGCGCGAGATCTTGGGAATGCTGCGGAAGAAGTCCAGCGCCTCTTCGGCCGTCATTTCCAACACTTCATAGATGCTCTTGCCCTTATACTTTACCTCGAGCGTTTCACGGTTATACCTCTGCCCCTTGCAGACCTCGCAGGGAACATAGATATCGGGCAAAAAATGCATCTCGATCTTGAGGATACCGTCTCCCTGACAGGCCTCGCAGCGCCCTCCCTTAATATTGAAGGAGAAGCGTCCGGCGCTATAGCCGCGCATTTTGGCATCGTTGGTGGAGGCGAACAGCTCACGAATATCGTTGAACACGCCTGTATAGGTGGCTGGATTGGAACGCGGTGTGCGCCCAATGGGCGACTGGTCAATGTCAATGACCTTGTCCAGCTCATCCAGCCCCTCAATGCTGTCGAAGATCCCCGGCCGGGTGTGCGCGTTGTTAAGCTCACTTGCCAGACATTTATACACAATCTCATTAACCAGTGAGGATTTGCCTGAACCGGATACGCCTGTCACACAGTTGAAAGCGCTCAGCTTGAAGGAAACCGAAATATTTTTCAGGTTGTTCTCCCGTGCGCCGCGCACTGTCAGTAGCTTTCCATTACCTTCACGCCGCTTTTCGGGAACGGGAATACACAGTTTGCCGCTGAGGTACTGCCCGGTGATGGATTGCTCACAATGGACAATAGCATCAGCGGGGCCGGAATAGATCACCTTGCCGCCATGTACGCCCGCACCGGGGCCGATATCCACAATCCAGTCGGCGGAGCGCATGGTATCCTCATCGTGCTCCACAACGATCAGGGTGTTGCCCAGGTCGCGCAGATGCTTAAGCGTTGCCAGCAGCTTGTCGTTGTCACGCTGGTGCAAACCGATGCTTGGCTCATCCAGAATGTACAGCACGCCCATCAGATAGGAGCCGATCTGGGTCGCCAAACGGATGCGCTGGCTCTCCCCTCCTGACAGCGTAGCCGCCGAACGGGACAGCGACAGATAGCCCAGGCCCACACTTTGGAGGAAGCCCAGACGTTCGGTGATTTCTTTAAGGATGCGGTCGGCGATCTGATGTTCGCGCTGGGTCAATTCCAGCTTACGAATAAACTCCAAAGCGTCCACAATGGATTTTTCGGAGAAGTCCACAATGTTGATGTCGCCGACCGTCACAGCCAACACTTCAGGCTTGAGCCGCTTGCCGCCGCATTCGGGACAGGGCACCTGGCTCATATAGGATTCCAGCTCTTCACGTACCCAGTCACTGGACGTCTCTTTATAACGCCGTTCGAGGTTGTTGATCACGCCCTCAAACTCGGTCATATAGGTGCCTGTGCCATACTCGCTCTTGCGCGTCATTTTAATCTTTTCGCCCTTGCTGCCATAGAGAAGGATATCCAGTATCTTTTTGGGCAGCTGGTTGAGGGGGGTGTCAAGCGAAAATCCGTAATGAGCGGCCAGTCCTTCATAATACATCTGCGCGATTGTACCGCCGTCAATGTAGCTCCAGCCGCTCGCTCGGATACCGCCGTCGCGGATGGTCAGGTTCTTGTTGGAGATCACGAGATCGGGATCCATGGACATAAAGATACCCAGACCGCTGCACTTGGGGCAGGCTCCGTAGGGGTTGTTGAAGGAGAACATGCGGGGAGACATTTCCTCCATGCTGAAGCCATGCTCGGGACAGGAATAGTTCTGGGAAAAGGACAGCTCCTGTCCCCCCACCACATCCACAGATACCAATCCGCCCGACAAGGAGGTCGCCGTTTCAATGGAATCGTTGAGACGGCTGCCGATATCGTCGTTGATCACCAAACGGTCAACGACGATCTCAATGGTGTGCTTTTTATTCTTTTCCAGCTTGATGGATTCGGACAGATCGTACACAATGCCATCAACCCGCACGCGTACAAAGCCGGATTTGCGTGCCGACTCAAACTCTTTAACATATTCTCCCTTGCGACCGCGCACAATCGGCGCCAGCACCTGAATGCGCGTACCTTGCGGCAGCGCCATGATCTGGTCAACGATCTGATCCACCGTCTGCTGCTTGATCTCGCGTCCGCAGACAGGACAATGTGGGATACCTATGCGCGCATAAAGCAAACGCAGATAATCGAAGATTTCCGTGACCGTTCCCACGGTTGAGCGGGGGTTTTTGGAGGTCGTTTTCTGGTCGATCGAGATGGCGGGAGATAAGCCTTCAATGGTGTCTACATCCGGCTTTTCCATCTGCCCCAGAAACATGCGGGCATACGAAGACAGGCTTTCGACATAGCGCCGTTGTCCTTCGGCATAGATGGTATCAAACGCAAGGGAGGATTTGCCCGAGCCCGACAAGCCTGTAAAGACAATGAGCTTGTCACGAGGAATGGCAATATCGATGTTTTGAAGATTGTGCTCACGCGCACCCTTGACGATCAGTTGATTGTTCTGCATTGTTCAGCCTTCCATAGTCATGTATTTTCATTCAGATTGATTGCATAGCTCTATTTTCCGTCCTGCAGCTCCTTGATGCGGTCGCGCAGATAGGCGGCCTGCTCAAATTCCAGCAGCTTCGCCGCATTTTTCATCTCGCGTGTCAGCTGCTCAATCATCTTGGCGCGCTCCATCGCGTTAAGCCGCTTGG
>JAEZJA010000144.1 GCA_023415895.1 Bacillota bacterium | reverse complement strand
ATCACGATACGGCCAATCAGAGCGGGGTTGACGAAATTTTGACCCAGACCGCCGAACATCATTTTGGCGACCACGATGGCCGCGGCGCAGCCGATCACCGCCTGCCAAAGCGGGATGGTTACAGGCAAATTAAAGGCCAGCAGCACGCCCGTTACAACCGCGGACATATCGCCCACCGAGGACGGCTTTTTTAAAACCAGACAGCTCAGGTATTCCGCGGCGATGCACGATGCCACGCAGATAAGAATCACGGCGGCCGAACGCCAGCCGAATATCAAGACCGAGGCCACGGCGGCAGGCATCAGCGCAATCAGCACGTCCGCCATAATGCTGCGGGTAGTCGCTCCGCCGTGCAGATGCGGCGAAGAGGTAACGACCAGGGGACTATCCATGTTCATCACTCCTTTTCAATCAACCGCGTTTGGCTTTTCGGACAGCGCTTTTGGCCATACGCATTGTCTGGACGATCTCGCGCTGCGCCGGGCAGGTGAAGGAGCAACAGCCGCATTCCATACAGCTGTTGACACCCAGCTTCTCCATCGCCTCGACGTCTCCCCGACAATAGGCGTCGCTGATCGAGGGGGGGACCAGATGCATGGGACAGGCGCGTACGCAGCGTCCACAGCGGATGCAAGCCGACGGATCGCTCAGCCGGACATCCTGCTGGGCAAAGGCCAGAATGGCATTGTTCTGTTTGAGCACGGGAAGGGTCTCATCCATCAGCGCGAGACCCATCATGGGGCCGCCCATCAGCAGCTTGCGGATGGGTGCTTTTGTTCCTCCGCAAAAATCGATCACATCCTGAACGCAAGTGCCGATGGTTACGCGCACATTGCAGGGATGCGCAATTGCCGAGCCGTCAATCGTCAGGCGCTTGTCAATCAGCGGCATGCCCGTTTTGAGATAACGCGACAGGAAGGCGACCGAGGTGGCGTTCATCACCACGCAGCCGACGTCGGACGGCAGCTTACCGGGCGGAACGCACCGTCCTGTGCAGGAGGCGATCAGCACCTTTTCCGCTCCCTGTGGGTAGCGGGCTGGTAGTGACTTGACCTGCACCTCACGGCCGGGCTTGGAGACGCGCCCGGCAATCTTGGACAGCTCGGCAATGGCCGCAGGCTTGTTGCGCTCCACGGCGATGATCACGCGTGCCGCGTCCAGAAATTCCATAACGGTGCGCACACCCGAAATGACATCCCACGAGTTTTCCATACACTCGCGGTAATCGGCTGTGATGTAGGGTTCGCATTCGGCTGCGTTGATGATGACCGTGTCAATGGCATCTTTGTTGCGGGGGTTAAGCTTTATGTAGGTGGGGAATCCGGCACCGCCTAAGCCCACAAGCCCGGAGGCGCGCACGGCTTTAATAAAATCGTCATAGGTGTTGACGACAGGGGGACGCACACTTTCGTGTACCCGCTGCTCCCCGTCGGATTCAATCACGATGGCGGCAGTTTTGATGCCGCCGGGCAGCAGCAGCTCGGTCATGCCGGTCACTTTACCGGATACGCCGCTGTGAATGGGGGCGGACAGGGGCTTGTCGCTGTCGCCGATCACCTGACCAACCTCAACCACATCTCCTATTTTTACGGTGGGCGTGCAGGGAGTGCCGAGGTGTTGAGACATGGCCACGACAATGCGCTCAGGGGGCGGCATAACCACCGTTTCGCATTCGGCGGTGTTTTTGCGGTGGGGGGCATGCACGCCGCCGTGCGGCAGGGAATGCAGCTTACGTTGCACCGCGGCAAGAGAATCGTTGAAGGAAAACGCCATACAAAAGCCTCCTTGTATTCATACCGGAAGATTTCGGAATGTTACCATTGCCATCGTGAAAGAGTGGGTATGGTGCCATTGAGCACCAGCCCGGTTACAAACCCTGTGCCCAGAGCCATCAGCAACAGCCAGGGAGCATAATAGAACAGCGACGGGCCAATCAGCACAACCGCAGCCAGCAGTTGGCCGGTATTGTGTGCCACAGCGCCCAGGATGCCCAACCCCACAAAGCTCAGATGCCGCCTCCACAGACGCCACACAAGGGCCATCGTCAATGTGCTGAGCAGCCCGCCCGACAGGCTCAGAATGAACGCCGAGCCGCCCCGAAAGAGGGCGAACACGGTCTTTGCCAGCGTGACGGCCAGCGCCGCGGGCAGCCCCATCGAGGACAGAGCAAACATGGTCACCACATTCGCCAGTCCCAGCTTAGCACCCGGTAAAGGCAGAGCGGGCAGCAGTCCCTCCAGAAAGGACAGCGTACCAGCCAGAGCACAGAGGATTCCCAACATGGCCGCACGCCGTGCCGCAGATGGTGGGGGAGAGCTGTGCTTCATCGTTTGTTCCCCCTTACGCAATACAGTGTGCCTATCCCGCTACGGCATCCACACCCGAGTTCCCGCCTGTTACACGCAACGAGATACCTGCCGGAACACAGGCGGCTACCTGACCAGCTTTGGACAGCCACCCCGAGTGCACACAGATACGATCGGGGCAGTCGCTGGATGCAAAGCGCACCCGACCCTTTTCCACTTGTATCATCACATGAATGCCGTTCGTTCCCTCCAGTGGGAGATTGACATCCTTGCTGAGCAGGAGCGTTTGTTCACCGGCGGGCGTTGTCACGACAACCGTTTTGCCGGTATCTTCTGTATCAGAAAAAGCGCTCCCAACAAATAGAAGCGCTGCGACAATCATAAAAACGGCACCGATCAGCCATAAATCTCCCTTTCGGAAGAAAACGCGACCGGATGCGGAATCCTTTGGGGGTCGATTTCTTTGAATACTCATGAAGGAACCGCCTCAAATGAAAGGAATTCTGATCGCTACCCATCCTAAAATTAAAGTAATTTTACTACGATTCATATAATAGACCATTTTCAAGCAAAATACAAGTACAAAAAGCACTATAAAAACTGTATAATACATGTAGAACCTCACGGCAGCGTATGGTCTCAACAGGAGAACTACGGTTGACAGAAGAAAGCTTCAACGGGCAGGTTTGTACCTATGAGGTCGGTTTTGACAAGCAGCCCAAACCTTCACAAAACCTTGCAGCGTCACAGAAAGGAATGGTCATCACATGGATTTCGATTTTTTTATGCCGGCTCATGTTGTCAGCGGTGAGCACTGTATCCGGGAGCACGCGCAATCCCTGCGCGGATTCGGCAGCCGCTGTCTTATCATTACAAGCGCCCATGCGGCAGTCGCCAGCGGAGCGCTAGGTGATATCCAGAACGCGTTGGACTCTTGCGGCATTGAGGCCTCTCTCTTTACAGGCATCGGCGCCAATCCACTGCTGTCACAGTGCCAGCAGGCGGCTCGTGCCGCGCAGAACGCCCAAGCCGAATTCGTTATCGGTATCGGCGGGGGTTCGGTCATGGATGCTTCCAAAGCGGCTGCCTGGCTGGCGACAAACGATGTGCTTGACGGCGATGGACTGATGGCGGGACGGCTTGCCCGGCCGCCGCTGCCCCTGGTTCTGGTCGGCACAACGGCTGGGACAGGCAGTGAGGTGAGCGCGGCGGCGGTCATTACAATGGATGCCAATCACCAAAAACAAAGCTTAGCGCATCCGTCCTGCTATGCGCGCCTTGTTTTTGCAGACCCGCGCTATACGCATACCACCTCCCGCGCGACGACGGTTTCCACGGCACTGGATGCCTTTGCTCATGCGGTGGAGGGCTGGTTTGCCCCGGGCTGCGGCGATGTCATTACCTCTTTCGGTGAAAAAGCACTGCCCCTGGTCACGGACGGCTTGTATTGGCTGCAGGCTCATGACGGCGAGCTGCCCGATGCGGCTTTGCGCGAAAAGCTGTATTACGGCTCGCTCTGGGCCGGAATGGTGCTCAATGCGACGGGGACGGCCTTCCCTCATCGGCTGGGATATATTCTGACCGAAGAGTACGCGGTTGACCACGGTATGGCCTGCGCTGTGTTTCTGCCGTCCTTCTTGCAGCGCGCCGAGGTGTTTGCATCCCGGCGAGCCGACCGGCTGTATGCGCTGTGCGACGGACGAGATCGTGTGCTGGATATGCTGGAGGCGCTTGTACACGCGGACGTGGTGATGACCGAGGAACAAATCGAGAGCTATAAGACGCGCTGGGTGGATGTGCCCAATTTCAAGCGCACTCCGGGTGGTTTTCTGCGTGAGGATGCGGCGGAGGTCTGTCATTCGCTGTTTGTGAGCCCCGATGTGCGTTGATGGCATATTGGTGGTCAAGTCAGGTTATAAGGAGGGTGGGCTTGTGAGCGGTTCCATGTGCGAAAACTGCTGTTATTACACTTATGATGAGGATTACGATTGCTATGTTTGCGAAATGGACCTCGATGAGGACGAGACCGAGCGCTTTTTGAAAAGTGCGCTGGACGATTGCCATTATTATCAGCCATACGATGAGTATGCGGTTGTTAAAAAGCAAAATTAACGGATTCTCTATTTTAAAGCCGCTGAAAAAACGAGGGTGATTCACAATCGTCCTTCGTTTTTCAGCGGCTCCTTTATTTGATCGTATCTAGTGGTTTTACTACCCATGATGTTAACAAAGGCTAAACAACGAATCTGCTTTTGATAAATACTTAAGCAAGGTGGCGTGTTATACTGATCCATATGCCGATGATTGTATGCGTGTAACGTCGTCGATCATTGAAGTGCGGAGCAGAATGCAACAGCGGAGGGGGATTGTTATGTTGGATTATAAACGTCATAACGAACAGGTAAAGGAAGTCTGGGATTCCTATAATAAGGGGACACCCATTCGGGTCCCTATGATCATTGGCGTAAACCCGCGCTATATTCTCTTGGATCCCAAGTATAATAAAAAGGGCATTACCTTTCGGGATTATTTTGAAGACCCTGAGGTCATGTTTCATGTTCAACTGATGTTCCGCGATTTTGTTATGCATCATATTGTGGCTGACCACGAAATGGGGATACCCGAAAACGGGTGGAAGATTGTCGTTGATTTTCAAAACAACTTTGAAAGTGCCTGGCTTGGGGCGGAGATCGTCTATCAGGATGGAAATTGTCCGGTATGTGAGCCTTTTCTGGATGACGATCACAAGAATTTGCTGTTCGAGCGGGGCTTGCCGGATGCATTTTCAGGTCTCATGGGCAAAGCCAGGGAGTATACGGAACTCTTCAATGAGAAACGGCAAAAAAAGTTTACGTATAAGGGAGCGCCCTTGGCGCCGGTTTATCCCGCCATATTGTCCACAGACGGCCCCTTTACTCTGGCGTGCAATATCCGCGGAACCGATCAGTTTTGTATTGATTTATATGAGGATCCCGAGTATGCGCACCAGCTTCTTGATTATATCACGCAAGCGACAATACAACGACTCAAAGCCTGGAGGCGCTATTTCAATCAAAGCGAACGGCAAGCAGGTTTCAGCTTTGCCGATGACAGCATCGCCTTACTGTCACCCGAAATGTATCGGGATTGGATACTGCCTTATCACAGGCAATTGGTTGAGGAACTGAGTACGTCCGAAGCGGAAAATTCCATTCATCTCTGCGGTAACGCTTCTCATCAATTTCCTGCACTTTTAAAAGAGCTGAATGTGACTTCGTTTGATACAGGATTTCCGATTGATCACCGAAACGTTCTTCAAGGTCTCGGAAGGGATGTTACCATGTTCGGAGGGCCGACCGTGGATATTTTGCTCCGTGGCACCACGCAGGACGTGGTTGAAGAAACGAAGAGAATTCTTTTGTCGGTGAAGGACATAACCAAAAAATTCGTGCTGCGGGATGCCAATAACCTCCCGCCCTTGACGCCACTCGAAAACATTCAAGCCATGTATGATACCGTAAACACCTATGGTGTTTATGATTACAAATAATTAATGGCTCTATAATAAATGTTGGGGTAACGAATAGAGCGTAACTACAAAAGTATAAAAAAGTAGAGCATATTCGAACAAAAACCTTTAAAATGGAAATTGCTACATCACCATTTGGAGGTCATCGAATA
>JAEZJA010000025.1 GCA_023415895.1 Bacillota bacterium | reverse complement strand
GACCTGTTCTTTGGGCTGAGAGCGGATAAGGGGTGTCATGTCCGTTAGGTTTGCGTAAGAAGAATGCCATATTTACTAAATGCTACAGAAAATTTTTTAAGTTGCCATACCGTTTTCCACATATCCGGATATAGCCGGCGTGGTTTGCGGACACACGATATGCACTCTCCGCAGGAAGCATACAGCCCGTCATGCTTAGACGGCAGATGGTACTTGTCAAGCGAAAGAGAAATCTCGTCCGCACCAAAGTACCCGCTGCACCATACACTGTCATGCGGATCTTCTTATGAGGCATCGCCGAAAAGGGGCCGGCACCCCGTTGGGGATGTCTCTGCCCAAGAGCCGTATAATGAGGACGAATGTGAAAGGAGTCAAGCAATTGGAAAACACACCGAATGTGCCTGTTGCGGCAATTGACGCTGAGGAAGCTGCCGGACCTATGATGGGCCAACAAACGCAGGTCGTTGCTATGGCGTATGTCCCTGTCCAGCAGTTTGGTACGGTCTTTGAGCCGACGGAAGGCTTCCAGCGCGGCACCATGTTCCCAGAGCTTTACAAACCGTGGTTGGGAGGTCGTTTCAATGACTGAACAAGAGCATATGCGTCGTCGCATTAACGCGATGGGCTTTGCCGTATATGAGATGGAACTTTTCCTGGATTCGCATCCGGATAACCAGCGTGCTCTTGCGGCACGCAAAGAATACATTATGCAGCGCGATAAAATGATCGCGGAATACGAGCAAAAATATGGGCCGTATATCATCAACACCGGCGATGTTCCACTTGATGCCAAGCGTTGGATATGGGTTGACAATCCCTGGCCGTGGGATTATCAGGCGGATACCTAACGGCCGCTGTACACAAGGCTTCGTTTATCCTAAAACCGAAAGGAAGAATTCGCTTCATGTGGCAATATGAGAAGAAGTTGCAATACCCCGTTAAGATCAAAAACGTCAATCCCGAATACGCCAAAATCATTATTAGCCAATACGGAGGACCCGACGGCGAGTTAGGTGCCTCCATGCGGTACTTAAGCCAGCGCTATAGTATGCCGTATGACGAGCTCAGGGCCATTCTGACCGACATCGGCACAGAAGAACTAGCTCACTTCGAAATGGTCGCCGCCATGGTTCACCAGCTAACACGCGAAATGTCACCCGAACAGATTAAAGAATCCGGCTTTGCTCCCTATTTCGTCGATCACACCGCCGCCATCTACCCGGTCGCCGCCTCCGGAACGCCGTGGCAGGCATCGTACATCCAGTCCAAGGGCGATCCCATCACCGATCTTCACGAGGATCTTGCCGCCGAGCAAAAGGCACGCACCACCTATGACAACCTTCTTACCCTGATCGATGACCCCGATATCCGTGAACCGCTGAAATTCCTGCGTGCGCGCGAGATCGTTCACTACCAGCGCTTCGGTGAAGGCCTGCGTCTCACGACCGACCGTCTCAACAGCAAGAACTTCTATGCCTTCAACCCCGCCTTTATCCCCGCTTCGGGCAGCAAACAATAGTCTGCATGAAAACAACGAGCAGCTTCCGCGATTTATCGCCGGTTGCTGCTCGTTTACATTGACAAAAAAGCGCGCGACAGCTACAATAGACAAAGAAGGGTGGTACGCTGCATGAGCGAGATCCGGAATACGCGGCAAAAGCAGTTGATTTTGTCACTACTTGATCAAGCACGGGAACCTTTGACGGCAAACGAACTCTATACGCGCGCGCGGCAGTGCCAGCCCAACCTCGCGAAATCCACCGTGTATCGTATCCTCGAAGGGTTGCTTTCTCGCGGCGAAGTCATACACGGACGGTTGGAAAACGGTGAAAGCTTTTATAAAGCGGTGCAGGGTCATGGACACACACATTACATGATCTGCAAAAGCTGTAACCGTATGATCGATCTGCCCGAATGCCCTTTTCGTGATATGGAGAAGGAGATTGCCGACGCGTCGGGGTTTATCGTAACCGATCATGTCATTCAGCTCTATGGTTACTGCAAAGATTGTCAGAAGAGAAAAGAACACGAATGCTAGGCGGCAGCATGACGAAAAATGTACATAGGTGGTGTTGGTATGAGGAAGAGAAACAGACGTGATAAACGGTTTGGTGATCGTCCAGACGGTAGGCTGATCCGATCACTCGATCCGTTCTACAAATTGATCCCCTACATTATGAAATCGCGTGACGATTCCCAGACTTTTTTTGATGAGCAAATTGATATGACGCATTTGGATCAATACATTCGAACCAAGCGGGAAACCGATATGAAAAATCTGGGCTTTTTACATATCGTGATGGCTGCCTATGTTCGAACAATTTCCCAGAAACCGGCACTTAATCGCTTTATTGCCGGCCAAAAGATCTATTCCCGCAAGGAAATCAGCATTTCACTCGCCGTGAAAAAGCAGCTGATCGAGGACAGTCCCGAAACCACCATCAAATTTAAATTTGAGCCCACCGATACGTTGTATGATGTGGTAAATAAGGTCAACGTGCTGATTGATGAAAATAAAAAACTGGATACCAGCAACGGTACGGATAAAACCGCCCGTCTGCTGCTCTACTGCCCGGGATTTTTCATCAAATTCTTTATCTGGGGCGTTTCCAAGCTCGACTATATCGGGTTTATGCCCAGCATTATTAATCAAGTCAGTCCCTTTCACTGCAGTGCTTTTGTGACCGACCTCGGATCTGTCGGCATTCAGCCGGTTTATCACCACCTTTACAACTTCGGGACGACTTCCCAGTTTATCGCGTTTGGTGCCAAGAAACGCATCCGTGTTGTCGGACATGACGGCATAGTTACCGAACGCAAATACATCAATTTAAAGGTTGTAACGGATGAACGCATTGCCGACGGCTACACCTATGCCAACGCCTTCCGGTACTTCCGAAGCCTGATTACCCATCCCGAGCGGCTCGAAGTGCCGCCCGAAACGGTCGTTCAGGATGTCGAATAAGGTGCTCGGCCTTTTTCACTACTTGAGCGCCGCACCTGCCATAATAACAAACGGTCCCCCGAAAGTATTCTTCCGGGGGACCGTTTTTATGCGGGTGACAAGTGTGTCTCAGATTTCCGGGATGGTGATCTCTATCTCGCGTCCCGCCTCAGCCGACTTGACAATACCGTCTATGATCGCCTGATTATAAAGAATTTGACATGAAGGTACGGGAGCCTCTGTGCCGTTCTTAATGGCATCCAGGAAGGAGCGGATCTTGCTGTAGAACAAACCGCCGGAGGAATCGCTCTGCGGGAGTAGCGGGATCACCGTTTCGGTCTGCTGACCGGCCACATCATGATAGAGCGTCATCGGGCCGCCGACCGTGCCGTTCCAGCACTCGGTCGAAGGAATGCGCAGTGCCCCTTTTTTCCCCATGATGATCGTATCGCCCGGCGTGTTGACATGCATCGCCCAAGAAATGCGGAAATCCAGAACGATGCCACCCTCCAGACGGATAAACGCTGCGGCAAAATCGTCCACATCAAAGCGCGCCGCATCCGCGGGATTGTTGTACAGCGGGTTGGTACCAAAGAAGTTGGAAGTATAGCCCGTAACTGTCAGGGGCTTGGGATACCCGATGGCGTTGAGTACCATATCCAGAGAATAGCAGCCAATGTCGCCCAGGGCGCCGATGCCGGCCGTCTTTTTCTCAATGAAGGTGCTGTTCGGAATGCCGCGGCGACGTCCGCCCCCGGTTTGTATGTAATAGATCTCGCCCAGCTCACCCGACTCAACGATTTTCTTGATCATCTGCATGTTCTGATCCACGCGCGGTTGAAATCCGATGGACAACAGTTTGCCGCTCTTCTTTTCGGCGCGGATAATAGCGGCAGCCTCATCGATGGTCACGCACATGGGTTTCTCGAGAAGCACATTTACGCCCTTTTCAAGCGCATCAATCGTGCACTGCGCATGGGTGGCATTGTAGGTACAGACACTGACAGCATCGAGCTGTTCGGCATCCAGCATCGCCTTGTGGTTGGGATAGCAACGGACGCCCTCCACATCATAGCGTTTAAAAAAGGCTTCGGCCTTTCCGGGGATCAGGTCGGCGCCGGCCACGATCTCCACATCGGGCATCTGCTTATAGCATTCTATATGCGCTTCTGCGATCCAACCGGTACCGATAATCCCCACGCGCAGCTTGCGGGAGGTGTCAATCACGGGTTTATCGTCGACCTGCTGTGTAAATTGGTTCAATACGGCATCTGACATGCTGATTCTCCTTTGTTATAAACAGTATACCACAATTAATACAGAGTCTTGAGATATTGTATGCTCATCGCGGCGCATTCCATGGGCGTTTTTCCCATGCTCGGCATATCCTGCTCCACAACAACCCAATCGGCACCGGCTTGTTCAGCAGCCTCCAAAATCCCGGGGAATTTCTGATAGCCATAGCCTAGCGGGCGGAACTCAAAGCTCTGGGGTTGCTCGCTCTTCTGATCGCCGTCGTCAATGCCGATCAGGGCGTACATTTTCTCGCTCTTTTGTCCGACAAAGTCCTTGAGGTGCACGATGGGTGCGCGACCGGCATACTTGCGCAGGTAATCCGCCGGGTTCTCGCCGCCGACGTTAACCCAGCAGGTATCCAGCTGTGTTTTTAAACGCTCTGCGGGCACGGTGCGGTACAGCATATCCAGCGCGTACTCGCCCTCTACTTTTTGAAATTCAAAATCGTGATTGTGATACAAAAGCGTCATGCCCTTGTCCGCGGCAGCTTTTCCGAGCATGTTCAGGTTTGTGGCAAACTCGGCAAATTTGTCTTTGTCATAAAACAAGGTTTTGTCAATATACGGCACGGCAACAAAGCGGCAGCCGAGCGCGGCATAATCGTCCATAACCTTCTCCGGATTCTCGAGCATATCCACATACGGCACATGCGCCGACACGGCAACAAGACCGAGCGTGTCCAGCAGCTTGCGCACATCCGCAGGTGATTGATTGAACAAACCGGCAAATTCCACGCCGTCATATCCCAGTTCTTTTACCTTTTTGAGTGTCCCCTCAAAATCAGCAGCCATATCATCCCGAACCGAATACAGCTGCAGGGCAATCGGAAAACGTTTCATAATGACTGTCCTTTCCTTTCTGGAAGCAGTCCGGAAAGCGCTATTTCACCGGTCTGCATAGAATAAAGTTTGTATTGATTCTAGCACGCCTGCCAAGGTTTTTCAACGGTCGATTGTGTGTTCAAAAGCCAATAAGCTGCAAATTATTCGTCATTTGTCAAATATTTTCTGCATTTTTATAGCGATTACGCATAAAATATTGTCGAATCCGATCACGGCAAAAAAAGTCGATAAGATAGTTGTGAATGAAATAAAATGTTTGCAAACTATTTTTCGATTCGTGTACGGATGCCCCGCCGCCATCGCGTTGGGAAATTCCACATCCGGTGACACAACTTCCCTCTCATATTTGCCTGGCGGCGGCGAACAATACTACAGGCAAACGCATTAAAAAATCCGCGGCGAAAGCCGCCAAAACATGAAGGAGTGTAGATGTATGTCTAGTAACAAGAATTTAGTTCCTGAAGCTCGCGAGGGTCTCGATCGTTTTAAGATGGAAGCAGCAAGCGAAGTCGGCGTGAATCTGAAACAAGGTTACAATGGCGATCTGACCTCTAAACAGGCCGGTTCGATCGGTGGCCAGATGGTCAAAAAGATGGTCGAACAGTACGAGAATAACATTAAGTAATTAAAACCCATCTCATACCGTCCGGAGGACAATCGTCCTCCGGACGGTTTTTGCATTCAGACAACGGCTTCTTCCGAATAAATTTTTTGGCCAAAGGGGAATTTTATGCCTTTTCCCTTGCAAAATATAGGAAGATACGATAATATAATAGGTTGTGAGGATTGTTTTATTTTTAACGAGCTAATTTTTTAGAAAGGGTGTCTATATGAACTATCTCAATAAGAAAACCATTGAAGACATCGATGTGAATGGAAAAAAGGTCCTTGTACGCTGCGATTTCAACGTGCCGCTGGCTGACGGTGTCATCACCGATGACAAGCGCATCCGCGAATCGATTCCTACCATTCAGTATCTTGCCGATCATGGCGCTGCTGTGATCCTGTGTTCTCACCTCGGCCGTCCGAAGGATGAAGAATCCAAGAAAAAGTGCACGCTGGCTCCCGTTGCCAAGCGCCTGTCCGAGCTGATGAACAAGGAGATCAAGTTCACAACGGACATCATTGGTGAGCAAGCCCATGCAATGGCCAAGGATCTCAAACCCGGTGAGATCATGATCATCGAAAATGTGCGCTTCTACAAGGAAGAAACGAAGAACGATCCCGAGTTCTCCAAAGCACTGGCCTCTTTGGCTGATATTTATGTCAACGATGCTTTTGGTACGGCTCATCGTGCTCACTCCTCGACCGCTGGTGTTGCCGATTACCTGCCGGCCGTCTGCGGCTACCTCATCCAGAAGGAAATTTCGATCATGGGTGGCGCACTGCAAGACCCCAAGCGTCCCTTCGTCGCGATCCTGGGCGGTGCCAAAGTTTCGGATAAAATTGGCGTCATTACCAACCTGATTGACAAGGTCGACACGCTGATTATCGGCGGCGCTATGGCCTATACCTTCAAAGCGGCGATGGGCTACACCATCGGCGACTCCAAGTTTGAAGCCGACAAAGTGGAGCTGGCCAAAGAAATTTTGGCAAAAGCCAAAGCAAAGGGCATTCAGTTCCTGCTGCCCGACGACAACATGGCGGCTGATGCGTTTGATATCAACGCCAACACCAAGGTCTTTGAAGGAAACATTGATGACGGCTGGATGGGCTTGGACATTGGCCCCAAGACCATGGAGCTGTTTGCCAATGCGATCAAGAACGCAGGCACGGTTGTGTGGAACGGCCCGATGGGCGTGTTTGAGATGGCTCCGTTTGCCAAGGGCACCACCGCGGTTGCCAAGGCAATTGCCGACAGCAACGCCATTTCCATCATCGGCGGCGGCGATTCGGCCGCAGCGGTAGAACAGCTGGGCTTTGCCAAGCAGATGACGCATATTTCCACAGGCGGCGGTGCTTCTCTGGAATTCCTCGAAGGTCTGGAACTGCCGGGTATTGCCTGCCTCAACGATAAATAAGGTTATACACATGTCTATGCAGGGGTGCAGTGTGGGGCCATGTTCCTCTCTGCATCCCTGTATTTCCTATGAAAACACGCAATGATAATGAAAAAGGATGGTTGTTCGTATGAGTCGCACTTATGTAATCGCCGGAAACTGGAAAATGAATAAGAACCCTCAGGAAGCCGCTGCGCTGATCGAAGCCCTCAAACCCCTGGTGGCAGATGCCGCCTGTAAGGTGGTCGTGGGTGTCCCCTTCGTGGATCTGCCTGCCGCATTGGAGGCGACGTGGGGAACCAACATCGGTGTTGCCGCGCAGAACTGCCACTGGGAAAAGTCGGGCGCCTTCACTGGTGAAATTTCCGCCGAAATGCTCAAGAGCATGCAAGTTGGCTATGTCATCATCGGCCACAGCGAGCGCCGCACTTACTTCGGCGATACCGATGTGACCGTTCAGAAGAGAGTGCGCGCCGCATTGGATGCCGGTCTGACCGTGATTCTGTGCGTCGGTGAATATCTGGAACAGCGCGAACAGGGCGTGACGGGCGAAGTTGTTGCCATGCAGACGAAAATTGCTCTGGGCGGCGTATCCGCTGAGGAAATGGCGCGCGTCATCATTGCCTACGAGCCCGTCTGGGCAATCGGTACCGGCCGTACGGCGACGGCGCAGCAGGCCAATGAAGTCTGCGCGCTCATCCGTCAAACGATCGCCGGGCTGTACTCTGCGACCGTTGCCGACAGCACCGTGGTACAATACGGCGGTTCGATGAATGCCGCAAATGCTGCCGAACTGCTGGCACAGCCGGATGTCGACGGCGGTCTGATCGGCGGCGCTTCCCTCAAGCCCGACGATTTTGCTGTTATCGTCAAGGCGGCTAGATAAATTCTATTGATGAATTCATAATAAAGGGAGGCAAACCAATGCGCTATGAGATTCAGGGCGAAAACCTTCCCGTCGTGATCTGCACCCTGCAAAGCGGGGAGACCATGCTGACCGAAAAGGGGGCCATGAGTTGGATGACCCCCAATATTACCATGCAGACACAGATGGAAGGCGGCCTTGGCCGCGCCGTCGGACGTGCGTTCAGCGGCGAATCCATGTTCATGAACCATTACACCTGCACAGGTGGAGAAGGACTTATTGCGTTTGCCTCCAGCTTTCCCGGGCGCATTCTGCCCGTCACCATCACTCCTGCTTCCAGCATCATTGTTCAGAAAACGGCCTTTTTGGCTGCTGAAAGAGGTATTACGCTGCGCACGCACTTTGCACGCAAGTTTGGGGCGGGATTTTTCGGAGGCGAGGGCTTTATTATGCAGCAACTGTCCGGACAGGGTACGGCTTTCCTTGAAATTGATGGACATGTGGTCGAATACAACCTCGCGGCGGGTCAATCCCTGCTCGTGGACACCGGTCACCTGGCCGCGATGACGGACACTGTACAGATGACCGTGGAATCGGTCAAGGGAATCAAAAACGTCGTGTTCGGCGGCGAGGGGTTGTTCAACACCCGCCTGACCGGCCCCGGTCACATCTGGCTGCAGACCATGCCCTTCTCCAAGCTGGCCGGTTCGCTCGCCGTGGGCAAGCAATAAACGCCAGCCGGGGTATACTGAAAGAGAGGAACACTTTGCTTATGAAAAAACCTGTTGCACTCATCATTATGGATGGCTTCGGCCTCAATCCCGATACCAAAGGCAATGCCATTACGGCTGCGCGCACGCCCAACC
>JAEZJA010000289.1 GCA_023415895.1 Bacillota bacterium | reverse complement strand
TATCACCCCGACACCTCCATTGCCACCTTCCGCGTGGATATCGACGTGGCGACCTGCGGTGAAATCACGCCGCTGTCTACGCTGGATTTCCTGATCGGCAGCTTTGATTCGGATATCATCACGATTGATTATCGCGTGCGTGGATTTACGCGCAATATGGAGGGCGGAAAGCTGTTTATCGACCACTCGATTACGTCAATCCAAGAGTATATCAACAGCACGATTTTGCAAAAGTACGATGCGGTGGACATTAACGTCTATCAGGCCAACATGTTTCATACCAAAATGCTGATCAAGGACATTGTACTGCAAAACTATCTGTTCAACTCGGATGTGTATGAAATCCCGCCTAAGACCCGTCTGGATATCACGAATGCCCTGCGGCGCGAGATGATTGAAATCTTCAGCGGCTGCAATATCTATCGGGAAGAATCTATTGAAAGATGAATCTTTCAATAGATTCGATTGGTGTCTTTGTGGAAAGAAAGGTGGGCTGTATTCTTGAAGGATCAGACGCGCATTCCCCTGATGGAGGCACTCGAGCGCATTCGCAATGACCGGCTGGTGCCCTTTGACGTTCCGGGACACAAGCGCGGCAAGGGTAACCCCGCGCTGACGCAGTTTCTGGGCGAGCAATGCCTGTCGGTCGATGTCAATTCCATGAAGCCACTGGATAACCTCTGCCACCCGGTCAGCGTGATTCGGGAGGCTGAGGAGCTTGCTGCCGATGCGTTCGGCGCAGCGGCCGCTTTTTTTATGGTGGGTGGGACGACCTCGGCCGTGCAGGCCATGATTTTGGCCAGCGTCAAAAGCGGCGAGGAGATCATTCTGCCCCGCAACGTCCACCAGAGCGTGATCAATGCTCTGGTGTTGTGCGGCGCGATTCCTGTATATATCAATCCGCAGACGAATCCCCGCCTGGGCATTGCACTGGGAATGTCCATGCAGGAGGTACGGCGCACGCTCGATGAGCATCCGCATGCCAAGGCCATTTTGGTCAATAACCCCACCTATTACGGCATCTGTTCCGATTTGAAGCAAATCACACTGGCAGCTCATGAAAAAGGTATGCTGGTGCTGGTGGATGAGGCGCACGGTACCCACTTCTATTTCGGCAGGGAGATGCCGGTCTCGGCCATGGCGGCGGGAGCGGATATGGCGGCGGTGAGCATGCACAAATCCGGCGGCTCACTGACCCAAAGCTCACTGCTGCTGTGCGGCGAGAGGGTAAACGCCTCCTATGTCCGCCAGATCATCAACCTGACCCAGACCACCAGCGGCTCGTATTTGCTGCTTTCCAGTCTGGACATTTCACGGAGTAACCTTGCGCTGCATGGTGAAGAGATCTTTGAGAAGGTCAAGCGCTTTGCGCATTACGCGCGGGAAGAGATCAACGCCATCGGCGATTATTACGCCTTCTCGCGAGAGCTGATCAACGGTGACAGCGTATTTGACTTTGATACGACCAAGCTGTCGGTCAATACGCTGTCGCTGGGGCTTGCAGGGATTGAGGTTTATGACCTGCTGAGGGACGAATACGAACTCCAGATTGAATTCGGCGATCTGGGCAATATTCTAGCGTATATCTCGGTCGGCGACAAAAACAAGAACATTGAACGGCTTATCAGCTCATTGAGCGAAATCCGGCGGCTGTACAAGCGGGACAACCGGGATATGCTGGACAATGAGTATATCAACCCTGAGGTCGTGCTGTCTCCCCAGGCTGCCTTTTATGCGCCAAAGAGCAGTCTGCCGCTGGAAGCCTGCGTGGGACGGGTGTGTGCCGAATTTGTCATGTGCTATCCGCCCGGCATCCCCATTCTCGCGCCGGGCGAGCGGGTGACGCAGGAGATTATCACCTATATTCAATACGCGAAAGCAAAAGGCTGTGTGCTGACCGGCCCCCAGAGCATGGATATCCGGCAGCTCAACGTCCTGAAAGGAGAAGACCATGGATGATGTATGGTACAGTGAATACCACACCCCGGCTGTGCGTTTTTCCATCAAGATAAACAGCCAGCTTCACTATGAAAAGAGCGATTATCAGACCATATCGGTTTTTGATTCCGTCGAATTCGGCCGCTTTTTAACGCTGGATGGTGTCATGATGCTCACGCAGAGGGATGAGTTTATCTATCACGAGATGATAACCCACCCGGCCTTTGCAGTCAACCCGGACATACGCCATGTGCTGGTTATCGGTGCGGGGGACGGCGGCGTGGCACGAGAGCTGTCCAAATACAACCGGCTTGAACATATCGACGTGGTGGAAATTGACCGGCGGGTGGTCGAGGTCAGCAAGCAATACCTGCCGCAGACGGCCTGCGGGTTTGAGGACGAGCGGGTACAGCTGCATATTGAGGACGGAATAAAGTTTATCCGCCGCAAGGAAAAGATGTATGATCTGATTATTGTGGATTCCACCGACCCCTTCGGCCCGGGCGAGGTTCTCTTTACACGGGAATTTTATGGAAACTGCTACAGCGCGCTGCGGGATAACGGTATCCTGATTAATCAGCACGAAAGCCCCTTTTATGCCGGTGATGCCAAGGAAATGCAGCAGATGCACCGCCGCGTGGCGCAGGTGTTTCCCGTCAGCCGCGTGTATCAGGCGCACATTCCGACCTACCCCTCGGGGCATTGGCTGTTCGGCTTTGCCTCCAAGGGGCTTGACCCGACCCAAAACCTACAGGCGGAGGAATGGAACGCGGCGGGCATTGCCACGCGCTATTACAACACCGATCTGCACCGGGGCGCGTTCTGCCTGCCGAACTATGTCAAGGAGCTGCTGGAATATGAATAAAAATATACAGACTTTTCTGTCCTGTGCCGCCGATTATGAGGAGGCCAACATCGTATTGTTCGGCGCGCCCTTTGACGGCACGACCTCCTACCGGCCGGGTACACGCTTCGGCCCTTCGGCAATCCGCAGCGAATCGGTCGGCATCGAGAGCTATTCCCCCTATTGCGACAGGGATCTGACCGACTGCCGCATTTTTGACGGCGGCGATCTGGAACTGCCCTTTGGCAATCCCGAACGGGTATTGGAACAGATTAAGGATTACACCGCCGGACTGCTCAGAGACAACAAACGCTTTGTGATGCTCGGCGGGGAGCATTTGGTGACGGTGGGCGCCCTGCGTGCCGTCGTTAAGAGCTATCCTGATTTGCACATTCTCCATCTCGACGCGCACACCGATCTGCGCACCGCGTATCTGGGGGAGGAGCTGTCCCACGCCACCGTAATGTACCAGGCGTGGAAGCTAGTCGGTGACGGGCGTATCCATCAATTCGGTATCCGCAGCGGCGAAGGGTATGAATTTGCCTTTGCCGCCGATCATACCAAGATGCGCCGCTTCGACCTGAGCGGCTTTGACGCGACGGTAGCCGAGCTTAAAGGCAAGCCGGTCTACCTATCACTGGATTTGGATGTTCTGGATCCATCGGTGCTTTGCGGGACGGGCACACCCGAAGCGGGCGGCGTAACCTTTCAGCAGCTCATGGCAGTCCTCTTACAGCTGCATGAGCTGAACATCGTGGGCTGCGATATCAACGAGCTGTCGCCGCATTACGATCAAAGCGGCAGCTCCACGGCGGTGGCCTGCAAAATCACACGAGAAATCTTGCTGCAACTATAGAGTAAGGAGATTGACAATGGGAAAATGTATGATGATCGGCTGCGGCGGGGTCGCCAGCGTCGCCATCCACAAGTGCTGTCAGAACAGCGAGGCGTTTGAGGAAATCGTCCTCGCCAGCCGCACCAAATCCAAGTGCGACGCCCTCAAGGCGAAGCTCGAGGGCATGACAAAAACGAGAATCCATACGGCACAAGTGGATGCGGACAACGTGGACGAGCTGACGGCACTGATTGAAAAACAGGCCCCCGATGTGGTGCTCAATCTGGCGCTTCCCTATCAGGATCTGACAATCATGGAAGCCTGCCTGCGCACCAAAACCCATTATGTTGACACGGCCAATTACGAGCCGCCCGATACGGCCAAGTTTGAATACAAGTGGCAGTGGGCCTACCGCGAGAAGTTCCGTGAGGCGGGAATCTGCGCTTTGCTGGGCAGCGGCTTTGATCCGGGCGTCACGGGCGTGTTTTCCGCCTATGCGCAAAAGCATCACTTTGACGAGATTCACAACATTGACATTCTGGACTGCAACGGCGGCGACCACGGCTACCCCTTTGCGACCAATTTCAATCCTGAAATCAACATTCGTGAGGTGACAGCCAAGGGCAGCTACTGGGAAAACGGCCGCTGGGTCGAGACCGAGCCCATGGAGATCAAGCGGGAATACGAGTTTGCCGGGGTGGGCAAAAAGGATATGTATTTGCTGCACCACGAGGAGCTTGAAAGCCTCGGCATCAACATCAAGGGTATCAAAAGAATTCGTTTCTTCATGACCTTCGGACAAAGTTATCTAACCCACCTGAAATGCCTGGAGAACGTTGGCATGACCTCCATCGAGCCTATCGAATACGAGGGGAAACAGATCGTCCCACTGCAATTTCTCAAGGCGGTGCTGCCCGATCCCGCCAGCCTAGGCCCCCGCACCGTGGGCAAAACCAACATCGGCTGCATCTTTGAGGGAATCAAGGATGGCAGGGAGAAAACCTACTATATTTATAACGTTTGTGACCATCAGGAATGCTACAGGGAGGTCGGCAGTCAGGCTATCTCCTATACCACAGGCGTGCCGGCCATGATTGGCGCCATGCTGGTGATGAACGGGGAATGGAACAGGCCGGGCGTTTGGAATGTGGAAGAATTCGACCCCGATCCCTTTATGGACGCGCTGAGTCAATGGGGGTTGCCGTGGGTGGAGGAATTTCACCCGGTAATGGTGGAGTGATGGATACTCGTTTATATTCGGTGGAAACACCCTGCTATGTTGTGGATGAAAAGCGCCTGACCGACAATCTCATCCTACTGGCGGAGGTTGCGCAGCAGGCTGACTGCAAAATCCTGCTCGCTCAAAAGGCCTTTTCCATGTTTTCGGTATACCCTCTGATCGCCCGTTATCTTTCGGGGACGACGGCGAGCGGATTGTATGAGGCAAGGCTGGGTTTTGAAGAAATGGACGGGGAAAACCACGTCTATTCGGCAGCGTACAGCGACAGGGAGTTTGACGATATTGTCAAGCTGTGCGATCACATTACCTTCAATTCCTTTGCGCAGTGGGAGACCTATCGAGAGCGGGCGCTTGCCGCCGGACGTAGCTGCGGTATGCGTATCAACCCGCGGCATTCAACACAGGGAAACGGGATGTACGACCCCTGCGCGAAGGGCTCCCGCCTCGGTGTCACCCGTGAGAATTTTCGCCCTGAGCTGCTTGAGGGCTTGGAGGGCCTGCATTTTCATACGCTGTGCGAGCAGAACAGCGATGCACTAATCGAAACGTTGGAGGCGGTCGAGCAGCAGTTCGGTGAGTTCATCCCGCGCATGAAATGGGTGAATTTCGGCGGGGGACACCACATTACACGCGAGGATTATGACCGGCAGGCTCTGATCGATGGAATCCGGCGATTCAAGCAAAAGTACGGGGTGGAGGTTTATCTTGAGCCGGGCGAGGCGGTTGCCTATTATGCGGGGTTTTTGGTGACCTCGGTGCTGGATATTGTCCATAACGATATGGATATTGCGCTGCTGGATGCGTCTGCGGCCTGCCATATGCCCGATGTGCTGGAGGTGCCCTACCGCCCGCCGCTACAGCACAGCGGGCAGCCGCAGGAAAAGCCCTACACATATAGGCTGGCGGGTTCGACCTGTCTGGCGGGGGATATCCTCGGCGACTATTCCTTTGACCGGCCGCTGCAAATCGGGGACAAGTTGGTTTTTGAGGATATGGCCATTTATTCGATGGTGAAAAACAACACCTTCAACGGCATGCGTCTGCCCTCCATCGCCATTCGCCGACAGGATGGCAATGTCGAAACCATACGATGTTTCGGGTATCAGGATTTCAAGAATCGACTGTCGTAATATAAAAATCCACCGGCGAACTCCGGTGGATTTTTATTAATGTGCGATTGTGGCTTACAGTGCTGCGAGCGCCTGATCGATATCTTCAATGATGTCCACAATGTTTTCGATACCCACCGAAAAGCGGATGAGGTCGGGGGATACACCCGCTTCGGCAAGCTGTTCGTCGCTCATCTGGCGGTGAGTGGTGCTGGCCGGATGCAGCACACAGGTGCGCAGATCGGCAACGTGTACCACAATCTGCGCCAGCTTGAGGTTGCCCATGAAGCGCGCCGCGGCTTCGCGCCCGCCCTTGACGCCGAAAGACACAATGCCCGCGCAGCCGCTGTGCATGTATTTGCGGGCGAGTGCATAGAACGGATTGCTCTTAAGACCGGGATAGCATACCCAGGCGATACGGCTGTCCTGCTCAAGGTATTCGGCCACCTTCTGGGCGTTGGAGCAGTGGCGCTCCATGCGAAGGTGCAGCGTATCGATGCCCTGACTAAGCAGAAAGGCGTTGGTCGGGCTGGGAGTACACCCGAGATCGCGCATAAGGTGAACGCGGCATTTGGTGATATAGGCAGCCTTGCCGAAGGAGGTGGTATAGGTCAGTCCGTGATAGGTTTCGTCGGGAGTGGTCAGCCCGGGATACTTGTCAGAGGCGGCCCAGTCGAAGTTGCCGCTGTCCACGATGACGCCGCCCAGCGTGGTGGCATGACCGTCAAGATATTTGGAGGTCGAATGCGTCACAATGTCCGCACCAAACTCAAAGGGACGGCAGTTGATGGGGGTGGGGAAGGTGTTGTCCACAATCAGGGGCACGCCATGCGCGTGAGCGGCCTTGGCATACAGCTCAATGTCCAGTACGCACAGGGAGGGATTGGACAGGGTTTCACCGAATACCGCCTTGGTGTTGGGGCGGAAGGCGGCGCCTAGCATTTCCTCCGTCGCGTCGGGCGGGAGGAAGGTTACGTCAATACCCATTTCCCTCAGCGTCTTGTTGAACAAATTGAAGGTGCCGCCGTAAATTGCGACCGCACTGATGATGTGATCGCCGCTGTGCGCAATGTTGAGCACGGCGATCAGGTTGGCAGCCTGACCGGCCGACGTCATCAACGCGCCGATCCCCCCTTCAAGCGCCGCAATTTTGTTTTCCACGGCGTTGGTGGTGGGGTTGGACAAGCGGGTATAAAAATCGCCGCCGATCTTCAGATCAAACAGATCACCGAGGGTTTCAGCGCTGTCATATGTAAACGTTGTGCTTTGTACGATGGGGACAACGCGTGGCTGTCCGTTTTTGGGCTTCCAGCCTTCCTGTATGCATTTTGTTTCAATACGCCAATCCATGGGATGCCTCCTAATCCTGAATATTAATAGCATTAGTATACCATGACTATGAGGGATTTCAATGGAAAATTCCCAAGAGCGCGCAGAAATTGGCCAAGGGGTCTTGACCCTAATCGCCTGGGGTTGTATGATAACTTATAAATATGAAATGACTAAGAAAGAGGTTGGCACTATGCTGACGACAATTCGCAATTCCACCCTGACCGTGACATCGGATACACACGGCGCGGAGCTGCACTCACTGGACGCGGTCAATGGTATCCAATATCTTTGGAATGGCGATCCCGCCTACTGGCACGGACGCGCTCCCATTCTCTTTCCTTTCGTCGGGGCTCTGCGCGACGACCATGCCTCTTCGGCGGCGGGTGAAATTCGTCTGCCCCGTCACGGTTTTGCTCGCACCTCTGACTGGATGGTGGAATCCTCCGACGACCAGAGCGTCACCTATCTGCTGACCGACAGCGAGGCAACACGCGCCGGTTATCCCTATGCTTTTGAAGCGCGTGTGACGTATACGCTGGGTGACCATGCGGTGACAACGGGACTGAGCGTGCGCAATACGGGTAAGGACGCCATGCCCTTTTGCATCGGCGGACATACCGGTTTTCGCGTGCCGCTGATCGAGGGAGAAGCCTTTGACGATTATCTTGTGGAGTTTGAGCAGCCCGAAACACTCGATTGTCCCCAGGTGGATCTGGCCAAGGGACTGATTATCGACGGCGTGCGCAACCGGCTGATGACAAACAGCAACAGCTTTCGCCTTAATCATATCCTCTTCCGCGGCGACGCGCTGGTATTCGATCGCCTGAAATCCCGCAGTGTGCGGCTGGTTTCCGAAAAGAGCGGACACGGCGTGCGTGTGGATTTTGCTGGCATGGAGTATCTGGCCATCTGGTCGCCCTTCAAGGATTGTCCCTTCGTGTGCATCGAGCCCTGGACGGGCACGGCAACGCAGGAGAGCGAGGACGATGTCTTTGAGCACAAGCAGGGCGTGCGTTTACTGGCGGAGGGTGAGCAGGCCGACTACGCCTTTACGGTAACGGTATTCTGAGAGAAAGGACAGGTATTTCATTGAAACAATCATGGCAAGCTATGGTGTTTGATCTGGATGGCACACTGGCCGACACGCTGCGCGATCTGGCCGAAGCGGTCAATCAGGCACTGTCTGTGCACGGCTTGAAAACCTATTCGGTCGATGCCTATCGCCGTATGGTCGGCAACGGAATGCGCGTTTTGGCGCAGCGGGCGGTCGGCCCGGATGCCGATGTGGCTCTTATTGACAGCGTTCAAGCGGAGATTGTGAACATCTATGACCGCGACTGCCTGCGGTATACGGCGGTATACGAGGGACTGCCTGAGGTTCTTGCGCAGCTAAAGGAACAGGGGATATCGCTGTTTGTGGTTACCAACAAGCCGGATGCCCAGGCCCAAAAAATCGTGCGGCATTTGTATGCGCCCGATCTGTTTGACGGCATCTACGGCAACGCGCCCGGCCGTTTGACCAAGCCCGATCCCTCTCTGACGCAGGAAATTCTGCGATCCTGCCATGCACAACCGTCCCGTTCTCTCTTCGTGGGCGATTCGGATGTGGATATTTATACAGCGGCCAACGCGGGTATGCCGAGTGCCGGAGTTTGTTGGGGATTTCGTGGGATTGAGGAACTGCAAAGAGCCGGTGCTCAGTATATTTTGCATAAACCTTCAGAAATTTTAAATATTTATTGATTTTTCAATATTGATGCGTTATAATATGCATAGTTTATTCATATATATGCATTAGCGGTGGGATAACCGCATGGTTATGTTCCCGTGGCGAACTTTACTTAAGCCATTAAGGCGGAAATTGAGGAGACGTTAGTATGAAAAAATTCGGTAAGGCTTTGGCATTGGCTATGGCCGCTGCGCTGATGACTGTCAGCTTTGCAGCCTGCGGCGGACAATCCGCGGCAAAATACAATCTTGTTTCGGATGGCAAGCTGATTATGGGCACCAACGCGGAGTTCCCTCCCTTTGAATCGCTCGAAAACGACAAGGTCGTGGGCGTGGATGCCAGCATCATGGCGAAGGTCGCCGAAAAGCTGGGTCTGACACTCGAGATCAAGAACATGGAATTCGATTCGCTGCCTTCCGCTCTGACGGGCAAGACCATCGACGTCATCGCGGCCGGGTTTACGGTCAGCGCTGAGCGTGAGGAATCCATGGACTTCACCAATTCCTATTATACAGCCCAGCAGACCATTATTGTCAAAGCGGGCAGCAGCTATGCTTCCAAGGATGATCTGGCCGGCAAAAAGGTCGGTGTACAAAGCGGCACGACGGGTGAACTGTATTCGGCTCCCGAAATCAAGGATGTTGAGATCGTTAAA
>JAEZJA010000230.1 GCA_023415895.1 Bacillota bacterium | reverse complement strand
TTTTGAAAGGAACTCCATTATGTCCAAAACACGAGTGATCGCGCCAGAAGAACTGGCGCAGCAGCGCGAATATGTGGAAAAAATCCGCGCGTATTTTGCAGCCAGAGGCGAATACCATACCCCGCTTGCCCATGTGCGCACCTATGGCTGTCAGCAGAATGTTTCCGATTCCGAGCATATTAAGGGTATGCTTGCGGACATGGGCTACGGCTTCACCGAGGAGCCCGAGCAGGCCGATTTTATTCTGTACAACACCTGTGCCGTGCGGGAACACGCCGAGGATCGCGTGTTCGGCAACGTCGGCGCGCTCAAGAATATCAAAACCCGCCGTCCAGACGTGTTGATTGCCGTGTGCGGCTGCATGGTGCAGCAGGAGCATGTGGCACAGCGGCTCAAAAAAAGCTTTCCCTTTGTAGGATTGGTGTTCGGTACCCATGTGCTGCATCGCTTTCCCGAGCTGCTCTATGATGCACTGACGGGGGGCAAGCGGGTATACGAGACCAAGGCCGAGGACGGTGTCATCGCCGAGGATATCCCCGTTCATCGTGACGGACGCTTTAAAGCGTGGCTGCCCATCATGTATGGCTGCAACAACTTCTGCACCTACTGCATTGTGCCTTATGTGCGCGGACGCGAGCGCAGCCGCGACCCCGAGCGGGTGGTGGAGGAAGCGCGGCAGCTTGTGCGCGAGGGCTATAAAGAGATCACGCTGCTCGGGCAGAACGTCAACTCCTACGGCAGGGGCGAGGCACACGGTGTGGATTTTCCCGAGCTGCTCCGGCGTATCAACGCCATCGAGGGGGATTTCCTCATTCGGTTTATGACCTCTCATCCCAAGGATGCCACGCCGCGGCTGTTTGATACGATTGCCGAGTGCGATAAGGTGGCCCGCCATTTTCATCTGCCCTTCCAGTCGGGCAGCAACCGCGTGCTCAAAGCGATGAACCGGGGATATACGCGCGAGCAGTATCTCGAATTGATCCGGTATGCGCGCAAGGTTATTCCGGGCATCTCCTTTACCAGCGACGTGATCGTTGGCTTCCCCGGTGAAACGCGGGAGGACTTTGATCAAACGCTGGATCTCATCCGCGAGGTCGGGTTCACCTCGCTGTTTACCTTTATTTTCTCCCCCCGTCAGGGGACTCCTGCCGCCCGTATGCCCGATCCCATTCCGGCACAGGAAAAGTCGGCGTGGTTTCAGGAAATGACCGCGGTGCAGGAGGAGGTCGCCGCCAAACAGTCGGCCGCTATGGTGGGCAGCGTACGCACGGCTCTGATCGAGAGTGCGGGCGAGAGTTTTCTGGAAGCGCGGCTGCCCGAAAATATCGTAGTGCGCGTCGAAGGGGACGAATCGCTCATCGGCAAGCGCGCCCGCGTGGAGATCACCGATGCGCGCAGCTGGATTCTGCTGGGCAGAATCCTTGACATATTTGAGTAAACAATAAGTAAAAATTACGATGATAAAGAAAGAGGAATACACATGGATGCAATTTTAGAACTGGCACGCGACCTGGCTTCGGAACTTCAGAACGACGAGCGCTTTGTGCGCACACAGTTGGCACAGTCGGCTGCCGATGAGGACACGGCTTTGCAGGATCTGATCGGTGAATTCAATTTGCAGCGCATCGCCCTGAGCAATGAGATGGCCAAGGAAGTGGAGCAGCAGGATAAGGACAAGATCACCAAACTGGACACCGAAATCCGCGAGATTTACGCCCGCCTGATGGCTAATGGCAACATGAAGACTTATCAGGAGGCAAAGGGTGAGCTGGACAAGCTGGTCAACAGCATTGTGACCATTGTCACGATGGCGGCGCAGGGTCAGAATCCAGATGAAATTGAAGAATCGGGCTGCAGCGGCAACTGCTCCGGCTGCTCGGGGTGCCACTAAATAGGCACTCAATCGTGAAAAGGAAGGGATCTCATGGCTGAACTGACACCCATGATGAAGCAATATAAGGAGATCAAGGAGCAGTATCAAGACTGTATCCTCTTTTTCCGTTTGGGTGATTTTTATGAGATGTTCTTTGATGATGCCAAGGTCGCGTCACAGGAACTTGAACTTGTACTGACCGGCCGTGACTGCGGGCAGGAGGAACGTGCGCCCATGTGCGGCGTTCCCTTCCATTCCTGCGAAGGCTACATTGCCCGGCTGGTGGCGCGCGGCTACAAGGTCGCCATCTGCGAGCAGGTAGAGGATCCCGCTCTGGCACAGGGATTGGTCAAGCGCGACATCATCCGCGTGATTACACCGGGAACTGTGATCGAAGGTAGTATGCTCGACGAGGGGCGCAACAATTACCTTTGCGTTCTTTTTGCCGGCGACGGTCTCAAGGACGCGGGCATCTGCTTCACCGATTGCTCGACGGGCGAAATTCATCTGATTCATATCACGGGCGAGGATGTGGCGCTGCGCATCACCAATGAGCTGGGGCGTTTTACGCCCAGCGAGGTGCTGCTCAACGATACGGCCGCCGCCTGCGAGGCGGTCGCGTCCTTTGTGACACAGCGGCTGTCCCTCAAGATGCAGCTCGCGGATGCCGACGGGTTTGACTATACCAAGGCGACCGAGCGCATTCTGAGCCATTTCAAAAAGGGATCACTTGAGGAGCTGGGACTGGCCGATCAATATCCGGCCATCCGCGCGCTGGGATGCACGCTCGACTATCTGCACTCTACCCAAATGAGCGGGCTGGAGCGCATCACCAATCTCGACATCTATTCGGATATTCAATATATGCGGCTGGATCTGACCGCTCGGCGCAATCTTGAACTGCTCGAGACCCTGCGCGCCAAGGAAAAGCGGGGGTCGCTGCTGGGTGTGCTGGATCACACCAAGACGGCGATGGGCAAGCGGCTGATACGCGGCTGGATAGAGCAGCCGTTAATCAACCCCTCACAGATTATCCGCCGCCAGAACGCGGTGGACGAGCTCGTTCACGATCCCATGCTGCGGGGCGACCTGATTGACCTGCTGCGGGACATTTACGATCTCGAGCGCATCATGACGCGCATCGTCTACGGCAGCGCCAATGGGCGGGAGTTGCGCTCTCTGTCCCAAACCATCTGTGCAATGGCGCCTGTCAAACAGCGGCTGTCCAATGTGAAGTGTGCCCTGTTGTGTGAGACGCGTGACGAGATTGACCCGCTGCGCGATGTGTATGAGCTGATCGAAAGCGCGATTGTCGACGACCCTCCCTTCTCTGTGCGGGAAGGCGGCATCATCCGTGGAGGCTATAACGCCGAGGTGGACGAGCTGCATTTTGAAATGTCGGACGGCAAGGGTGTCATCGCCCGGATTGAGGCAGAAGAGAAGGAACGCACGGGCATCAAAACCCTCAAGGTTGGTTACAACCGTGTGTTCGGTTATTATATCGAAGTGTCCAAGTCTTTTGTTGGTCAGGTGCCCGACACCTATATCCGCAAGCAGACGCTGGCCAATGCCGAACGCTACATAACGCAGGAGCTTAAGGATCTGGAGGCGCGCGTTTTGGGGGCCAAGGATCGTGTGGTGGCACTGGAGTATCAGTTGTTCAATGAGGTACGCCTCAAGGTTGCTGCCGAGCTCCACCGCATCCAGTCCACGGCACAGGCGATTGCCCGACTGGACGTGCTGTGCTCCTTTGCCGAGACGGCGCAGCGCAACAATTACAACCGGCCGCTCATCGACCTCAAGGGCGGCATCACGATTAAGAACGGAAGGCATCCGGTCGTCGAGGATATTCTGGATGCCCCCTTTGTACCCAACGACACGCTGCTCGACAATCACGACAACCGCGTGGCCATTATTACCGGACCCAATATGGCGGGTAAGTCCACCTTCATGCGTCAGACGGCGCTGATCGTGCTGATGGCACAGATCGGCAGCTTTGTCCCCGCCGAAAGCGCCACAATCGGTCTTGTAGACAGTATTTTTACGCGAGTGGGCGCGTCGGATGATCTGGCCTCGGGCCAGTCCACTTTTATGGTGGAGATGAGCGAGGTGGCGTCCATACTCAAAAACGCCACCTCCCGCAGCCTGATTATTTTTGATGAAATCGGGCGGGGCACCTCCACCTACGACGGCATGAGCATTGCCCGTGCCGTGCTGGAGTATGTTGTCAAAAAAATTGGCGCCAAAACGCTGTTTGCCACGCATTATCATGAGCTGACGGCCATTGAGAGCGGACTCGAGGGCGTTAAGAATTACAACATCGCGGTCAAAAAACGGGGGGATGATATCACCTTTCTGCGCCGCATCGTCCGCGGCCCGGCCGATGACAGCTACGGCATCGAGGTGGCCAAGCTGGCCGGCATCCCCGAACATGTGGTCAGCCGCGCTAAGGAAATCCTGCGCCAGATTGAAAGCGGCGACGTTGAGACGGGCCCGCGGCATATGGCAAGCCCAGACAACTATGAGAACGATGACGGACAGCTTTCCTTACTGCCCGCCGGGAACAGCGAGGTTGTGCAGCGGCTCAAAGAGCTGGATGTCAACACGCTGACCCCCATCGAAGCTCTGCAAACGCTGTATGAGCTGACTAAGCTCGCCAATGAATATTAACCTTCGATCATCTTCAAGGGGGTGTTTTCGTGTCAAAAATCCATGTGTTGGATAAACATACGGCCGAGTTGATTGCGGCGGGCGAGGTGGTGGAACGCCCCTCCTCCGTGGTCAAGGAGCTGATGGAAAACGCGATTGACGCGGGTGCCTCCTCGGTCAGTGTGGAAATCCAGAACGGCGGTGTGCGGCTTATCCGCATCATTGACAACGGCTCGGGGATTGCCCGTGAGGACGTGTCGGTGGCCTTCCTGCGGCATGCGACCAGCAAGGTGCGCACGCAGGACGATCTCGACGCGATCGGCACACTGGGCTTCCGAGGCGAAGCGCTGGCCTCCATCAGCGCCGTGGGCAAGGTGGAACTCATTACCCGTACCGCCGACGAAATGGCGGGTACCCGCTACCGCATCGAGGGCGGGGAAGAACTGGGCACGGAGGACATCGGCTGCCCCCAGGGTACGACATTTATCGTGCGTGATCTGTTCTATAATGTTCCCGCCCGTATGAAATTTCTGAAGAAGGATGTCAGTGAAGCCAATTCCGTGGCCGGCGTTGTCGACCGGGTGGCGTTGTCTCACCCCGAGGTGGCCGTTCGTTTTATCCGCGACGGCAAGGAAGAACTGCACACGCCGGGCGACGGCAAGATGATGTCCTGCATCTATACCGTCTTCGGCAGAGAATTTGCTTCGGGACTCACTGAGCTGGAGTATTCGCTGGGTGGACTGCATGTACACGGCTACATTTCGCGTCCTGCCAACGCGCGCGCCAACCGCACAATGCAGCATTTTTTCATCAACGGCCGCTATGTCAAGACGCGTACGGCCATGGCCGCGCTCGAGGAAGCCTATAAAGGCTCCATCATGGTGGGAAAATTTCCCGCCTGCGTGATGCATATCGATATGCCTCTGGAAACGGTGGATGTCAACGTGCATCCCGCCAAAATTGAGGTGCGGTTCGTTAATGAGCGTCCCCTTTTTGACGCGGTCTATCACGGCGTCAAATCCGCGCTGCAGGAGACGCGGCCCCAGGTCACCATGTCCATGCCTGTGAAGCCTGCTCCCGTACCGGCTCCGGTGAAGCAGCCGGCTCCTATGCAGACGACGCTTTCGGGCGCAGTAAATCAAAGCAAGCCCGAGCAGCCGATCAGACCCTTTGCTCCGCCGCAAGTATCCCAGACAAATGTCGGCACGGGACTGCCGCTGCGGGATAGCACTCTGCAAACCTATAACCGCCCGCTGTTTTCCCCCGATATCATTTGCGATGATCCCGAGGAGGATACGCCCGTTGCACAGCCAAAGGCAGTGACAGGCGAGATCGCACAGCCTGAGATAACAATTGAATCTCCAGCCGTTTGCGAAGTGATGCCAGAGAGTTTGCCTGTGGCTGCCCCGTATGTAGCTTCCATTGAAGTGCAGGATGCCGCTGTTCAGGAGGAGGCTCCTACCGTCCGCTATCTCGGCGAGGCCTTTTCCACCTATATTCTGGTGCAAAGGGGAAGCTCGCTTTATTTCATTGACAAACATGCCGCCCATGAGCGACTGTTATATAACCGCCTCCGGGAGGCGGATCACACCGATGCCCAGCTGCTGCTGACACCGATCGGCGTGACGCTCAGCCGGGAGGAATACGATGCCCTGATCCCCGCGCTCGATACCGTGCGCAAGGCGGGGTTTGAATTGGAAGATTTCGGCGGGCACACCGTGCTGGTGCGTGCCGTGCCTATGATGCTCGACGACGGGGACGCGGCGGCCATGCTGCAGGAAATCGCGGGGGGGCTGGCCTCGGGACGCCGGGAGATTACTACGGACAAGCTGGACTGGATTTATCACTCCACGGCCTGCCGTGCCGCGATTAAAGCGGGGGATACCAGCCGACCCGAGGAACTGCAGGCGATGGCGGAGCGCGTGCTGCTGCACGACGATATTCGCACCTGTCCGCATGGTCGTCCGGTCTGCTTTGAACTGACCAGACGGGAGTTGGAAAAACAATTCGGCCGTGCAAAATAAGACCCTGCGGCCGTGTCTATGCATCCCTGTTCAGAATGGGAGGTGGGACGATGCAACCAACAATATTTTTGCCGGTCATTGCCGGGCCGACGGCCTCAGGCAAGACAGGCCTTGCCGTGGAGCTGGCTAAACGGTTGGACGGCGAGGTGATTTCGGCCGATTCCATGCAGATCTATCAGGGTCTGCGCATCGGCACTGCCCGCCCTACCGAGGAGGAAATGCAGGGCGTACCGCATCATTTGCAGGGGGTTGTGCCCTTGACGCAGGGCTACAGTGTCGCGCAGTATGCCGAGGATGCTCACCGCACCATTGCCGAGGTTCACGCCCGTTCTAAGCTGCCCATCCTGTGCGGTGGCACAGGGTTGTATATTGACGCGGTGGTGGACAACCTGAGCTTTCAGGGGGAGGGCGGTGATCCCGCCATCCGCGAACGATTGCGCTGCCGCGCCGAACAGGAGGGCGCTGAGTCCCTGCTGGAGGAGCTGCGCCGCGTCGACGAGCCGACGGCCTCCCGCTTGCACCCCAACAATCTGGGACGCATTATCCGCGCTCTGGAGCTGTATGAAACCACGGGCCTGACGATCAGTGAGCAAAACCGCCAGTCGCGCTGTGTTCCCTCACCCTATCGCCCCTGTTTCATCCTGTTGGACTGCCGTGACAGGGAGGTGCTCTATTCCCGCATCAACCGCCGCGTCGATGCTATGCTTCGCGGTGGACTGGTCAAGGAGGCGCGGCAGGCGCTGGCCGCCCCGACGGCGCCCACGGCACTGCAGGCCATCGGCTACAAGGAGCTGGCACCCTATTTTTCGGGGGAACGATCTTTACAGGAGGCTGTCGAGCTGCTCAAGCAGTCCACTCGTCGCTATGCCAAGCGGCAACTGAGCTGGTTTCACCGACGCAGCGACGCGCACCGTTTATACATTGATGAGTACACAACCGTGGACGGACTGGCTGAGGATGCCGTCCGCCTGATCGAAGGAGAAGCCCATGAATACCTTTGTTAAGCGGCTGATCACCGTTACGGTGTCTTTGTTCCTGATCGCCTATGTGATCTATCAGGGAATACAGGTGTATTACACCCCGGTTAAGACCGAAACGGTGGGCAAGTACAGCGCCTATGAGACTATTAATGTGGATGGGATTACCATACGCAGTGAAACGCTGATCACCAGCGATGTCAAGGGATATCTGTATTATACGATTGAAAACGGCAGCCGTGTGTCCAAGGACGGCACGATTGCTGACGTCTATGCGTCCGAGCAGGACAGCCGTATCCAGCAGGAGATCAACGAGCTGACCGAGGAAATTACGATGCTGCAGACCATTCAGGCGCAGGGCTCGGCCAACCGCGTTAATCTGGATGTGATTGACCAGCAGATACGCCAGAACATCACCAACTTGTCCACGGTGGTCAATTCCCCCGGACTGTCGGGTATGAGCAGCTGGCGATCGGAGCTTCTGGCTCTGTTTAACAAGCGTCAGATGACCATCGGCAAGGTCGCCGAGTTCAATGACCGTATTGCGGCACTCACGGCACAAAAGGCACAGCTGGCAACCTCCTTTTCTCCCGCAACCTCCTTCGTAAAATCTCCGGTTGCCGGGTATTTTGTCAGTGAGGTGGATGGCTATGAAAACGCTTTGGATTTCAACGATGTGACCACGCTGACCACCGAGAAGATACAAAATGTGATGGACAGTCATCCCGCCCCGATTGCCAGTGATGTCGTAGGCAAGGTGGTGGGCGATTATCAGTGGTACCTTGCCTGTGTTGTGGAGGCCAAGGATGCCGGAAGCCTGAAACTCGGGGCGACACCCGATATTCTGCTTCCCTTTGTAACGACCGAGACCATTCCCACCAAGGTGGTTGCCGCCAACCGGGACAAGAGCGGCAACATTGCGATGGTGCTGGAATGCTCCTATATGTCGAGTTCGCTGTCTTCGACAAGGTGTGAAACCGTACAAATTCGTCTGGACAAGCACAGCGGGCTGCGCGTACCCAGCGGCTGCGTTCTGACCAACGAAGACGGCGTGCAGGGGGTGTATGTGCTGCGGGGCGACACGGTCACCTTCCGCAAGATCGAAATCCTGTATGCCACACCCGATTACGTCATTTGCCGCGAAACGGATGACAGCGGCTATCTGGAACTGTATGACGACGTCATTACGCAAGGAAAGGGATTGTATGATGGAAAGACCATACGATGAGCTTCGGGCGAATCTGGAGCATGTCCGTCAGATGATCGATGCGGCCTGTCGGGAAGCGGGACGGCGTGCGGAGGAGATCACGCTGCTGGGCGTGACCAAGACAGTGGAACCCGACCGCATCAACGCGATGCTGGAGCTCGGCCTTCGCCACATCGGTGAAAACCGGGTGCAGGAATATTTAGGCAAGCGTGACGCACTCAACCTTGAGGGAGTGGACATGCATCTGATCGGGCATTTGCAGACCAACAAGGTGTCAAGGATCGTGGGCATGGTGGATATGATTGAATCGGTGGACAGTCTGCGTGTTGCGCAGGCTATTCATGAGGCGTCTGTAAAGCTGAACCGACGAACGGATATCCTTGTCGAGGTCAATATCGGGGGCGAAGAGGCAAAATCCGGCACCACGCCCTCGGGTCTGCCCGAGCTTCTGAGCGAAATTGGCAAATTATCCGGCGTGTCGGTACGCGGTTTGATGACTGTGGCACCAATTTTAGAGACAGAAAGGGAAAAAAGAGCGCTTTTTTCTCACATGTACAAACTGTTTATTGACATAAGGGCAAAAAAATTAGATAATGTCTCTATGGATGTTTTGTCAATGGGCATGTCATCCGATTATCGTGAAGCCATTTTGGAAGGCGCGACACTGGTGCGAATCGGTTCTGCGCTTTTTGGCCGACGTATATGATAATGGATCGAAAACGACAAAGAAAGGGTAGGTTGAAATTATGAGCTTGCTGGAGAAATTTAAGAATCTGATGAGTGACCCCGAAGATGAAGAATTCGACGATGAGGTTGATGACGATATGGACTTTGTTTCCAAATCCGAAGAAAGCATCTCTTCCAGTGCATCGGGTGACGCAACAAAACGCAGCAACAAGGTTGTGAATATCCATGCGACTGCCCAGCTGCAGGTGGTTCTGGTCAAACCCGAGCGATTCGATGATGCCAGCACGGTTGCCGATCACCTGAACGCCAAGCGCACAGTTGTGCTCAATCTGGAAGGCGCAAACAAGGATGTGGCCCGCCGCATTCTGGACTTTTTGAGCGGTGTGGCCTATGCCAACGATGGTCAGATCAAAAAGGTCGCCAACTGCACCTTTATTATCACCCCCTACAACGTGGGAATTATGGGCGATTTGCTCGACGAGCTCGAGAACAATGGGCTCTACTTCTAAGGCCTCCTCCCATACGGACGAGGACGCGCTTCTGGAAGCGGCGGTGCGGGATGCGCTGCGGCTTTGCGAAACACGCTACGTGCCCCGCTTTGTGGGCTTTCTCGACGAGCGTCAGCGCGTAAAGGTGGAACGACTGCTGCAACGCGAGGGCTGGCCGGACTTTGCGTTTTACGGCGGCCATCCCGATGCCGAGCGCACCTTTGTGGGCATTTTCCCAAATGATCCGGATGCCCAAGCCTTCCCCATTGAGGCGATGGCCTTTCGCTACAGATCGGGCGTCAGCCTGTCTCACCGTGATTTTCTCGGCACGCTGCTTTCCTGTGGCATACGGCGGGAAAAGGTGGGGGATATTCTGTGCGGCGACGGACTGTCCGTGGTCTTTATTGAACGGGCGATTGCCCGTTATGTCGAGGGACAGATCGCCAAGGTGGGCGGTGAGGGGGTTACCCTCATTCCCGACTATGATGGTGAGCTGCCCGCTTCGCATTCCTTTAAAGAAATTCGCGGCACGGTCGCTTCCCCCCGCCTTGATGCGGTGGTCAGAACGGCTGTAGGCATTTCGCGTGAGGAGGCTGCTGAACGCATTGAAGCCGGACTGGTGTCGGTTAATCACCTTCCCTGCCTGTCCGTTTCCTCGACGGTCAGGGAAAACGATGTGTTATCTGTTCGCGGTGTCGGCCGTTTTCTGGTTCAGTCCCTTGGCCAGGTTACCAAAAAGGGCCGGTTGGTGCTTGTAATCAATCAATACCTATAATGAGTATGGTCGGATAGATTTAGGGAGGTTGTGTATGCTTACTGAAAAGGATATTCGCACCGCGTTATTCAATAAGACCCGGGGCGGATACAAAGTCAACGAAGTCGATGATTTTCTGGAGCAGTGCGCCCAAACGGTTGCCGCGCTGACCAGCGCCAAAGCCGATCTCGAAAAAAAGCTGGAGGTGCTCGCCGATAAGCTGGTCGAATACCGCAACGACGAGGACAACATCCGCACTGCGCTGCTGAGCGCCCAGCGTCTGGGCGATACGTTGGTTCGCGAGGCCAAACACAAGGCCGGCCTGATTATGGACGATGCCCGCATTAAGGCGGAGAAGCTTCAGGAGACCGCCGAACGCAACATCAAGGATCAGGAGCATGAACTCGAGCGCGTGCAAAAGGAAGTCACCAATTTCAAGATGCGCCTGCTGTCCATCTATCGGGAGCATCTGGCGCTCATCGATGTTCTGCCCGAACTGCGGGAGCAAGAACCGGTCTTAGATCAACCGCAGGATACGGTCCAAGCTGTCGACACGCAGCCCGCCGATCAAGACGCCGCAATGGATCAAGAAGCCTCTGCTCCAACCGAGTTTGAGCCGGTGGAGGATTCTTCCGCCGATACTTCGACACCCGTCGAACCCAATGTAGTGATCGATCTCCCGGTGCTCGAGGACGAGGATGCTCCGTTTGCAGCGGCGGACGAATCTGCTCAGACGACTGCTGCGAAGGAAGTTACCCAGGCATCCCGCTTCGCCAATCTTAAATTCGGCGATGATTATGATATTGCCAAGGACACGGATGACGAATCCGGCTTTTTCAAGCGCCGTAAATAAAGAATTGTCCGTACACAATAAACGTGAGGAGTCTGTACCCAATGCAAGAACAGGATTATAACAAAACGCTCAACCTGCCCGTCACGGATTTTCCCATGCGCGCAGGTCTGCCCCAGCGTGAACCGGCCATGCTCGCCGAGTGGGAGCAAAACCGTCTCTATGACAAGCTGATGGAAAAAAACGAGGGCAAGCCTCTGTGGGTGCTGCACGACGGCCCTCCTTATGCCAACGGCAACATTCATATCGGCACGGCAATGAACAAGATTATCAAGGATATCATTGTGCGTTACCGCAACATGACGGGCTACCAATCGCCCTATGTGCCCGGCTGGGATACCCACGGCCTGCCCATCGAGCTGAAAGCCCGTGCCAAAGCGGGTGTGGAGAATGCGGTCAAGATGTCGCCTGCCGAGCTGCGTGCGATCTGCCGTGAATTTGCGCTGGGCTATGTCGACGATCAGCGTGAGCAGTTCAAGCGTTTGGGTATTCTGGGAGAATGGGATCGTCCCTATCTGACGCTGAATCCCGAATTTGAA
>JAEZJA010000171.1 GCA_023415895.1 Bacillota bacterium | reverse complement strand
TGGCTGTCGGCTGCGGTTTCGATCATGCATCGACATCCCTCAAAATGGCGCTGATTTCAGGCGTGTTGTCCACAGGCTGTGTCGTCTGGGATTTCGGCGGCTGCATCGAGCCGCAGTTTGATTATTTTGTTAACTTCGGACGCATCAAAGCGGGGTTGTATATTTCGGGAGGGGTTAAATCCTGTATCCGGCTGATTGAGAGCGGGGGACTGCCCGCCTCAAGGGCCGCGGAGCGCGAGATCGAAACGCGGCTGTCCAACGGGGACTATGCGCGTGTGGGCTGGAACAGCATCCATGAGGCTACCGATATGACGGGGATGCGCCAGCTCTACCGTCAGGAGCTCATCAGCATGGCACCTCTCGGCTTGTCGGGTCTGAGCACGACGGTGCGCGGGTCGGATTATGAGACGACCAAAATGCTGACATCCCTGTTGGCGACGATGGGATGTGCTTCGGGTGGTGATTTGCGGCTTCATGTGGGCGCTGGCGGACGCAAACTGTCCATGTTTGAACCCGATGCGGGGTATATCTGGCCTGAGCAGACACTGGCGCTGTGCTGTATGATTGAGTTGGAGAACGGACGGGATGTGGCACTGCCCTATGACGCGCCGGTCGCCATTGAGAAACTGGCGCAGCGGTACGGTCATCAGGTCAAGCGCTATCTCAGCTGTCCGGCAGACGGCCGTGATCGTGAAGCACGTCGGTTGGCTGCCTCCCAGATGTGGGCACGCGACGGATTGATGATGGCCGTGCGGATCCTGTATTATATGAAAATCTACGATACGACTCTCAGAGAAATGCTGGCCTGTCTGCCTGAATTTGCAGTGTCAACCCGAACAGTCGTGTGCAGTGTCAATCCCGGCCGTGTCATCCGTCGTCTGGCGGGTGACGAAAAGGAGGACGGCGAGGGAGCCCGTATCCGCACGCCAAGGGGTATCTGGATGGTGAGACCATCCAAACGAGGACGCAGTCTGGTACTGACTGCCGAAGCGTCGGATACGGAAATGGCAGCCGAGCTGTGCGGAGAGCTGGAGCACACTCTGGATACGGTTTTTCTTGACATTCAGCAGCAAAGCAAGTAGAATATATATTTAAGAAAGTTATTGATTTATCAATAACGAATTGCGGTCGGTTTTTTTCATAGTATGTATTGTATAGTTTTTTGTGCGGATAAGTGAATACAAGCGGAATTGGAAAAAATACTGACAGCCTCACTCGAGTGGGGCTATTTCGTTATACAAATTTGCTGACTGATACTCGCAAGCGAATAATGGAATTACGCAAATGCGCTTTAATTTTTTGTAAAAAAGAAATGGAGGATTATGTGTGACAACAGATGACAAAAAGACAGAGGGGCTGACAGCGCCTTCGTCTCCGACACCTGCCCGTTCGGGAGGAAGGAGGGGACGTCCGCCCAAAAACAGTACCGCCAAAAGAGAGACGCCCGTGTCCTACAATGGGCAGAGCAATGCCAAACCGCAGGCGTCCGCAACCGTTCGTAACGAAGGCAACGGGAAACCCGATTTTATAAAAGCGGCGGGAGTTCGCTCTCCCGAAACCACGGCGAAGTCTGGCACCAACGCTATGTCTCAAAAAGCTCAGACACGCCACCGCGGACGGCCGCCCAAGGCCCCCGTGCTGCCGGTGCGCCTGACGTATCTTGGCGGGCTCAACGAAATCGGCAAGAACATCACGATGTTTGAATATGGGGACGATGCCTTTCTGATTGACTGCGGCATGGCATTTCCGGACGATGAAATGCTGGGTGTGGACATTGTTCTGCCCGATTTCACCTATGTGGAGAAAAACCGCGACCGTATTCGCGGCATCGTTCTGACCCACGGGCATGAGGATCATATCGGCGCACTGCCTTATCTGCTCAAACAGGTCAACCTTCCGCTGTACGGCACACGGCTGACGCTGGCACTGGTGGATTCCAAGCTCAAGGAACACGGACTGTCGGGCAAGGTTAAGCTCAACGTGGTCCAGCCGGGCGATGTTGTCAGCTTTGGCGCGGTATCGGTCGAATTTATCAATGTCAACCATTCCATTCCCGATGCCGTGGGACTGGGTATTAAGACCCCGATCGGGTATGTGGTGCATACCGGCGACTTCAAGATTGACTCCACGCCGATTCACGGAAAAATGATTGATCTCGCTCGCTTCGGCGCCATGGGTAACGAAGGCGTTCTGGCTTTGATGGCCGATTCGACCAATGTCGAGCGTTCGGGCTATACGCCGAGCGAGCGCGTGGTGGGAGACAGCTTCGCCAATCTATTTCGCAAGGCCGAGAACAAGCGCATCATTATCGCGACCTTCTCATCCAACATTCACCGTATTCAGCAGATCATTGACGCCGCCATTAAGGATGACCGCAAGGTGGCCATTTCTGGGCGCAGCATGGTCAATGTGGTGACCATTGCGACCGAGCTGGGGTATCTCAATATCCCCGAAGGCGTGCTGATTGATATCGATGTGCTCAACCGTTATCCTAAAGATAAGGTGATTTTGATTACCACGGGCAGCCAAGGAGAGCCTATGTCGGCGCTGACACGTATGGCTTTTTCCGAACACCGCAAGGTGGAGGTCGGCCCGGATGATTACATCATTATTTCGGCTACGCCCATTCCGGGCAACGAAAAGACCGTGGGCAAGGTTGTCAACGAGCTTATGAAACGCGGCTGCGATGTGGTGTATGAAAAAATGTACGATGTGCACGTGTCGGGACACGCCTGTCAGGAGGAACTCAAGATTATCCACGGGCTGACCCGCCCCAGGTTCTTTATTCCTGTTCACGGCGAGCAGAAGCATCTGCGCAAGCATGCCAATCTCGCCAAATCCATGGGTATGTCACCGAAAAACGTGCTGATTCCCGATATCGGCAAGGTTGTGGAGATCCGGCCGGATAAAATGGAGATTGTGGGCACGGTGCCTGCCGGACGCGTGCTTGTGGACGGTCTGGGTGTCGGAGACGTGGGCAGCATTGTGCTGCGTGACCGCAAGCATCTGGCCGAGGACGGCCTGATCGTGGTGGTCGCTACCATTGATCCCGCCACCGGCGAGGTTGTCTCAGGACCGGATATCGTGTCCAGAGGCTTTGTCTACGTTCGCGAGTCGGAAAAATTGATCGATGACGCCAAGGCGATTGCGCGCGAGGTGCTGGAGAGCTGCTGCCGCGAGCGGTCGTATGACTGGACGACGATGAAGACCAAGGTACGCGATGAACTGTCGCGCATGCTTTTCCAGAAGACCAAGCGCAGTCCCATGATCCTGCCGATTATTATGGATATCTGAGTATCACACACGTAAACGGGCTTACGGGAGCAGAGAAGGGAGAAACGCCATGAAAAAACACAATCTTTGGGACTGGACAACCATGATGGTGATTATGCCGATTCTGCTCCTGCTGCTTGTGGGCGTGACATTTTTTCTCAACCGGTCGGTGTTTTACATCGAGCTGGTTGTAGCTGCTGCCGCCGTGCTGGTCACCGTGTGGCAATATGTCAGCCGGAAGAAGGAGATCCGCCGGGCGCTTGCGCGCGTGGCGGACAGTTTGGATCAGACCGAACAGGACTCCTTGGCCGCGTGTCCCTTGCCGGTTTTGGTCAGTTCGTCGTCAGGAGAAATTCTCTGGTATAACGAGCTGTTCCGCGCCCAGGTGCTTATCAGCGGTGAGGCTTACGGCGATCCGCTGACGACGGTGACCGGCGGACTGAGCCCAGATGCCTTTTCGGATAAAAAGGCTGCCGATGTCGCATTCGGCGACCGTCAATTTACGGTATACAGCAGCGTGGTGACCGTGCGCGAGACCTCGCTGTATGTGCTGTACTATGTGGAAAACACCCGTCTCAAGCAGATCGCGCAGGAATATGCACTCAGCCGGCCGGCCGTCATGCTGTTCTACATAGACAATATGGATGAACTGCTGCAAAATGCGCGGGACAGTGAGCGTGCTCAGCTGTCCGGCCGGGTGGAGACCTTGCTTGAGGATTATGCTGCCAACACAGACGGCATGCTGCGCAAATATTCCAGCGACCGCTTTCTGATGGTCGTGGAGCAGCGTCATCTGAAAATTATGGTCGCCAACAAATTTGATATTCTCGATCGTGTGCGCTCGCTGCAAAGCGGGGATCGTCCCTGTGTGACGCTGTCCATCGGCGTGGGACAGGGGGGCAATCTGCGCGAATCCGAAGCGTTTGCCCGTCAAGCCATGGATATGGCGTTGGGGCGCGGCGGCGACCAGGCTGCGGTTAAAACCAAAAACGGCTTTGATTTTTATGGCGGTATTTCCAAGGGGGTTGAAAAGCGTACCAAGGTGCGTACACGTGTGGTGGCATCAGCCCTGCTGGAGCTTATCAACGGGAGCGACAACATTTTGGTCATGGGACACCGCTACTCGGATTTGGACTGTCTGGGCTCGGCTGCCGCGCTGGCTTCTGCCGTGCAGAGCCTTGGCAAGACGGCCTATGCCGTTGTCAATATGGAGCAGTCGCTGGCCAAAGAACTGATTGATAAATATGGGGAAGCGGGGCGGGGCAATCTGTTTATCCGCCCTGAGGACGCGCGTCCGATTATGACACGGCGTTCCCTGGTGATCGTGACGGATACACACAACCCCAAGATGGTCGAGTCTTGTGACATTCTGGATGCCGCGGTGACGGTTGTCGTCATCGATCACCATCGAAAAATGGTGGATCATATTGAGAATGCCGTGATTTTTTACCACGAGCCCTATTCGTCATCGGCTTCGGAAATGGTTGCCGAGCTGCTGCAATATCTGGGCAACAATACGCTGTCCAGGCTGGATGCCGAAGCACTGCTGGCCGGTATCATGCTGGATACCCGCGGCTTTGTCATCAAGGCGGGGGTGCGCACCTTTGAGGCCGCCGCCTTTTTGCGGCGCATGGGCGCGGACACGGTGGAGGTCAAGCGTTTGTTTTCCGGCAGCATGGAGATGTATCGAGAAAAGGCTGCTATTGTGGAAAGCGCGCGGCTCTATCGGCAGACAGCCATTGCTTTTGACGATGGCGCGTCGAATGACTCGCGGCAGTCGCGTATCGCGTCTGCGCAGGCCGCCAATGAACTGCTGTATATCAAGGACGTGGAGGCCTCCTTTGTTCTCCTCACCGAAGGAAACTCCGTCAATATTTCCGCCCGCTCGCTCGGCACCTTCAATGTTCAGCTGGTGATGGAGGAACTCGATGGCGGTGGTCATCTTACCATGGCGGGCGCACAGTTGTGCGACACAACCGCCGAGCAGGTCTATACGCGACTTACGCAGGCGATTGACCGGTATATTGATGAGCGGGAGCGTTCGGCCGCGGCACAAATGAATCCCAACAACGGACTATCATGATTTTACCGATACCAAAACAGGGCGTCTTACTTGCCCTCTTGTGCATGAAATGATACAATACAGCTTAAAGACATCGGAAAGGAACGAGGAACAGTGAAAGTAATTTTGAAGCAGGATGTCAAGGGACAGGGCAAGAAGGGTGAACTCATCAACGCGTCCGATGGGTATGCCCGCAACTTTCTGCTGCCCCGCGGTCTTGCAATAGAAGCAAGCACCGCCGCCATGAACGAACTCAAGAACCGCGAGGAAGCGGCGGCTTTTCATACCGAGCAGGAACGCCAGCAGGCAAGAGACACCGCGGCAAAGCTGGAGGGACAGACCATCAGGCTGAGCGCACGTGCTGGGCAGGGCGGCCGTCTGTTTGGCTCGGTGACGACCAAAGAGGTCGCGGAGGCGCTGGATAAACAGTTTGGCGTGAAGATTGACAAGCGCAAGATCGACATGGCGGATATCAAGGCCTTTGGATCGTATGCCGCCGAGGTCAAGCTCAGCGCGGGTATCGCTGCCAAAATAACGGTGATGGTCAGCGACTGAACCAACGCCTTGTGGTACGCATTTCCGACGAGGCAAGGGAAAGGAACGAAAAGCTATGCCGGATTATACCAAGGAAAAGGACCGCACTGCCAGCGGGTATAACGACGGTCTCAATCTGCCGTACAGTCTGGAGGCGGAGCAGGCGGTGCTGGGCTCCGTCTTGCTGGACCCCCAGAGTATCAACAACGTGGCGGACGTGCTGCGCAGCGAGTATTTTTATCTCCCCGAGCATCAGGCCATCTATCGCGTGATGAGCACCATGATGATGGAATCCAAAGCCATTGATTTTGTGACAGTGCTGGAGGCGCTCAAGGCCGAGGGCTTTTTTGCAGGGGAGGAGGGCAAAGCCTATCTGCTCAAGTTGGCGCAGATGGTGCCTTCGATTTCCAACATACAAAACTACGCGCGCATTGTGCGTGAAAAATTCGATGTGCGCATGCTGATTCAGACGGCACGTGAAATTATGGACGATGCCATGGATCCGGGCAACGAGCCGTCGATGCTGCTGGATTCGGCAGAGCAGAAGATTTACGATATCCGCCAGGGTCGGCAGGCAGGCGGCCTTGTGTCCATCCGGGACGTTCTTGCCAGCAATTATGAGATTTTTAATAAGCTGGCCTCCAACGAGCGCAACGAGTTCGTGGGCATTCCCAGCGGTATCTCGGCGCTCGATGAGATCACGACGGGGCTCAACCGTTCCGATCTGATTATCGTGGGCGCGCGACCCGGTATGGGCAAAACCAGCTTCGCCTTGAATTTGGCGCGAAATGTGGCGGTTGTCCAGAACAAGACGGTTGCCGTTTTTGCTCTCGAAATGTCCAGAGAGCAGCTGGTTAACCGTCTGCTCTCGAGCGAAGCCAAGGTGTCCAGCAAAAAACTGCGTGTGGGCAACCTGACACCAGAGGAATGGGGGCGCATTGCCGCCGCCTCGGGTATCCTGTGCAAAGCGCCGATGTATTTTGACGACACCTCCAACATCACGGTGCCCGAAATGAAGGCACGGCTGCGCCGACTCAAGAAAGTGGACTTCGTCGTTATCGATTACCTCCAGCTGATGCAGTCGGCCAAGCGCATCGATAACCGTGTGCAGGAGGTCACCGAGATCACGCGCAGTCTGAAAATTATGGCCAAGGAGCTGCACATTCCGCTGATGGTTTGTGCGCAGCTTTCGCGCGGTACCGAAAAGCAGACCAATCACCGTCCGGCGCTGGCCGACCTGCGTGAATCGGGTTCAATCGAGCAGGATGCTGACCAGGTAATGTTTTTGTACCGTGACGAATACTATAAGAACGAAAAAGACGATCCCACGTCTGTGGAAACGGGGACCTCCGAAGTCATCGTAGCGAAAAACCGTCATGGCGAGCTGGGCACGGTCAAGTTGGCCTGGTTCGGCGAGTTTACCCAGTTTACCAGTCTGGAGATGCATCGCAGTGAGTGAGCGGGGAGCGGAGTCACTGACCGTTAAGGCGCTCGAGACGGTCGGTCGCTATCGCATGATGAGGGAAAACAGTTGTGTGGTGGTGGCACTGTCGGGCGGGGCGGACTCTATGGCTTTGCTCGGCTTTTTGATGGAGCAGCGGCAAACGCTTGGCCTTTCCGGCATCTATGCGGTGCATGTCCATCATGGACTGCGCGGCGAGGAGGCGGACAGGGATGAAGAGTTTGTGCGGCAGGAATGCACCCGCCTGGGTGTGGAGCTGACGGTTATCCATGAGGATGTGCGCCGTCGGGCACTCGAACGCGGCGAGGGGCTGGAAGAAGCCGGCCGGCGCGTTCGTTATGAGGTGCTCACACAGCGAGCAGCGCAAGTGCATGGCTGCATAGCCACGGCACACACGCTCAGCGACAGCATGGAAACCGTGCTTCTGCATATGACCAGAGGGTGCGGCCTGCGTGGCCTGTGCGGGATTCCGCCCGTGCGTCGGGAAGGGAACGTGACGGTTATTCGGCCGCTTATCAACTGCACCCGTGCCGAGGTCGAGGCGTATTGTGAACAACAGGGCTTACCGTTTATTTATGATACCACCAACGGGGACAAGACCTATTCCCGTAACCGGCTGCGGCTGGAGGTCGTTCCGGCACTGACACAGATTAATCCGGCGGTCAGTTTGGCGTTTTCACGGCTGATGAATCACGCGCGCGAGGATGGGGAGCTTCTGGATGAGTTGGCCGCTCAAGCCTTGCGCGAGGCAGCGTTTCCTCAAGAGCAATACGGCGGCTACGCGGCCGATAAGCTGGCGGCGTTGCCTCCTTCCCTGCGCAAACGCGCGTTGGAAGGGGCGGTCAATGCAGGAAGGCAGCAAGGCGAACCGATCTCGTTGTCGGATAAACAGCAGGAGCTTTTGGACAAGCTGCTGGTGGCCGGCGGGGAACTGACAATCAACGCGGACACGCATGTCCGTGTGTCGCAGGGGCGGCTGACAGTTTTTTGTCCGCGAAATGTAACGCGACGAAAGATTTCCCCTTTAAATGGGAAGGATAATCGTCTGAACCCCCATCAAAATTGTTTATTTTATGGAAGAATGTATCTTCCAAGGCTAATTTCTTTAACAGAATTTGAAAAGCAAAAGAAAATTCACAAAAATGTATTAAATAATTCTTTTAACTATGATAAGATAGCAGGGAAACTTCGGATTCGAAGCCGTCAGCCGGGCGACGCCTATTGTCCCGCCGGCCGCGGCGTAAAAAAATCGTTGAAAAAGCTGTTCGGGGAAGCCAAAGTTCCGGCGGAGCAGCGAAACGGGATACCGATCGTGTGTGATGAACAGGGAATCGTGCTTGTGGGCGGCTTTGGCTGCGATGAACGAGTGCGCATTGATTCGTCCGCAACGCAGATTCTGGTTTTGGAATGTGTTTGAGAAAGGGTTGAACTGGCATGGGCATGCGGGATGATGTTGAGGAGGTTCTGTTCACCGAACAACGGGTGGACGAAATTGTCAGGCGTATCGGCAAGCAGATCAGTGAAGATTATCAAGGGAAGGATCTGCTGTTGGTCAGCGTGCTGAAGGGGTCTTTGATCTTTATGGCCGACCTGATGCGCAACATAACCATTCCCTGTTCCATTGATTTTTTGTCGGTATCCAGCTATGGCTTGGGTACGACAACCACCGGAGAGGTTCGTATTCTTAAGGATCTGGATACCTCCATTGAAGGCAAGGACGTTCTGGTCGTGGAGGATATTCTCGATTCGGGCGTGACGCTGTCGTTTTTACTCAAGAATCTATCGGCAAGACATCCGAAGAGCATCAAGCTGTGCACACTGCTCGATAAACCGGAACGCCGCCGTGTGGATATAAAGCCCGACTATGTGGGTTCGCAGGTTGAGGATAAGTTTATTGTTGGCTATGGATTGGACTACGCGGAAAAATATCGCAATCTTCCCTATATAGGCGTGCTCAAGCCGGAGATTTACGCGAATTAATTCCGGATTGGTATGACGGGACTTGGCAATTGATAAGGAGTGATGGTTTTTTGGAATCCAACAACAACGATTACGGCAAATATATCCGTAATATCGGACTGTTTCTCGGGATCCCGCTGCTGGTGATTCTGGCTGCCTGGCTGCTGCTGGGTACGCAGGGCAAATCGGATACGACGAAATATTCCGAAATTGTGGGGTATTTTGAGCAGAATAAGGTTGAGGAATTCTCCCTCGACTTGGGATCAAAAACGCTTGTGCTCAAGCTGCGCGAAGCGTATCGTACCGATACCAACCAGGACGGAAAAACGGATGACAAGGATGTTGTCAAGTATGTCGTCCCGGACACCAATCTGTTCTTAACCAATGTTCTCGACCTTGTGGACGAAGCCAACCGTGACGATAACCCCGACAACAACGTGACCTATGATTATGAGCCGGTGGAGGAGCTGCCTTGGATTGTCAACTTGCTACCGTCCCTGCTGATTGTTGTTTTCTTCGTTGTCATGTGGGTTATGATGCGCCGGTCGCTGTCCTCCATCGACGGGGGCAAGGCGATGGGCTTTGGCAAGGCGCGCGTGAAGCAGCCTGCCGATGAAAAGCGCAAGACGACCTTTGCCGATGTCGCGGGTGCCGACGAGGAAAAGGAAGAGCTGCGGGAAATCGTGGACTTCCTCAAACAGCCCAAGAAGTTCAAGGAGCTGGGTGCGCGTGTTCCCAAGGGCGTTCTGCTCGTGGGCCCTCCCGGCACCGGTAAAACCCTGCTTGCCAGAGCCGTTGCGGGTGAAGCGGGCGTGCCCTTCTTCTCCATTTCAGGCTCGGATTTCGTGGAGATGTACGTCGGTGTCGGCGCCTCTCGTGTGCGCGACCTGTTTGATCAGGCCAAGAAAAATTCTCCCTGTATTATCTTCATTGACGAAATCGATGCGGTCGGCCGTCAGAGAGGTGCGGGACTGGGCGGAGGCCACGATGAGCGTGAGCAGACGCTCAACCAGCTGCTTGTTGAGATGGACGGCTTCGGCGCCAACGAAGGCGTGATTATGATCGCAGCGACCAACCGCCCGGATATTCTCGATCCCGCGCTGATGCGTCCTGGTCGTTTTGACCGCCAGATTGTGGTCAATTATCCGGATATCAAGGGTCGCGAGGAAATCCTCAAGGTGCACGCACGCGGCAAGCCTCTGGCTCCCGATGTGGACCTGTCGGTGATTGCCAAATCGACGGCCGGATTTACGGGCGCCGATCTGGAAAACCTGCTCAATGAGGCGGCGCTTCTTGCCGCCCGCAAAAACCGTCACTCCATTACCATGCCCGAAATCGAAGAAGCCACCATCAAAGTGGTGATGGGTACCGAAAAGCGCAGCCATGTGATCACCGACAAGGAAAAGAAGCTGACCTCCTATCACGAGGCCGGGCATGCTGTGGTGACTTACTACTCGCCGACGCAGGATCCTGTCCATCAGATTTCAGTCATTCCACGCGGTATGGCGGGCGGCTATACCATGAGCCTGCCGCAGCACGATCGTTCCTACCGTCTGCGCCAGGAAATGATCGAGGATATTCAGGTGCTGCTGGG